>JBAUMA010000301.1:0-2062 GCA_049578485.1 Specibacter sp. | reverse complement strand
ATCAAGGTCGGTTCCGTGGGGGTCGGCTCGGATTCACCCGTCAGCGTGCAATCCATGACCACCACGAAGACCACCGACATCAACGCAACGCTGCAGCAGATTGCCGAACTCACCGCCTCCGGGTGTGACATCGTCCGGGTGGCGTGCCCGTCGCAGGACGACGCCGACGCCCTGCCCATCATTGCCAAGAAGTCCCAGATTCCCGTCATTGCGGACATCCACTTCCAGCCGAAGTACGTTTTTGCGGCCATTGAGGCAGGATGCGCGGCGGTGCGCGTGAACCCGGGCAACATCCGCAAGTTCGATGACCAGGTCAAGGAAATTGCCCAGGCCGCCAAGGATCACGGCACCTCCATCCGCATTGGCGTGAATGCCGGTTCGTTGGAGCCCTCGATTATGAAGAAGTATGGCAAGGCCACCCCCGAGGCCCTCGTGGAGTCGGCCGTGTGGGAGGCATCCTTGTTTGAGGAGCACGGCTTCCACGACTTCAAGATCTCCGTCAAGCACAATGACCCGGTCATCATGGTGGCCGCCTACGAGATGCTGGCCGAACAGGGCGACTGGCCGCTGCACCTCGGCGTGACCGAGGCGGGCCCGGCGTTCCAGGGCACTATCAAGTCCGCCGTTGCGTTCGGCGCCCTGCTTTCCAAGGGCATTGGCGACACCATCCGTGTGTCCCTGTCGGCTCCGCCGGTGGAGGAAATCAAGGTGGGCAACCAGATCCTGCAGTCCTTGAACCTGCGCCCGCGCAAGCTCGAGATTGTCTCTTGCCCGTCCTGTGGCCGTGCCCAAGTGGACGTTTACACGCTGGCCGAAGAGGTCACCGCCGGATTGGAAGGCATGGAAGTGCCGTTGCGCGTTGCCGTCATGGGCTGCGTGGTCAACGGACCAGGGGAGGCCCGTGAGGCCGATCTTGGTGTGGCCTCCGGCAATGGCAAGGGCCAGATCTTCGTCCGCGGCAAGGTCATCAAGACTGTCCCCGAGGACCAAATTGTTGAGACACTGATTGAAGAAGCCATGAGAATCGCCGAAGAGATGGAGTCCGATGCCGACAATCCGCTCTCGGGTGGCCCCGTGGTTAGCGTCTCGTAGATTCGCCGAACAGGGTCCGGTGCGCGTCCTTGTCCACGAGGACACCGACGCACTCCGGGCCCTGATCGCGCGCGACCCCGTGGCCAACGTGTTCATCGACTCGTTGCTTGCCCAGGGTGGCAGCGCCGTGCCCAGCCAACGGGGGGCCGTCGTCCTGGGCTTTTTTGAGCACGACGGCGGGCTGGCCGCCGCCTGCTGGGTGGGTTCGAACGTGGTTCCGGTCGAGGCGACGGCCGAGCACGGTGCGTATTTTGGCCGCTGGATTGCGGCAAATTGGCAGCCGCACGCCTCCATCTTCGGCCCGGCAGGCGCTGTGCTGCCCATTATGGATGCCCTTTCCGACGCGGGTTTTGGTGCCCAGGAGATCCGCGCCAACCAGCCCTTGCTGGTCATGGGCGGCGCCTCCGGAGTCGCGGCAAACCCGGGCCTGGTGCCCAGTCGCAGCGGCCAATTTACCGAGGTTTTGGCCGCTGCCGCCGCCATGTTCGAAGAGGAAGTGGGCTACTCGCCCTTCCTGGGCGGGGAGGAAAACTATCGGCGCCGGGTCGCTTGGCTCATCAGCAACGGCCACTCCTTCAGCCACTGCGAACCCGACGGCGAGGTCATCTTCAAGGCCGACCTGGGTGCCGTCACCTCCCGGGCCTCCCAGATCCAGGGTGTCTGGATGAACCCCGGGTACCGCGGACGGGGCCTTAGCGCGGGCTACATGGCCGCCGTCGTCAAGCTCTCCCTGGAACTGGCCCCGGTGACAAGCCTGTATGTCAACGACTTCAACCACCGTGCCCGGGCCGTCTATGAAAAGGTCGGCTTTGAACAGGTGGGCACCTTCGCAACAGTGCTCTTCTAGCCGTTGAGGGGACACATCACCCCCAATATTGTTGAGAGGACAGATAATCCCGGGGATTATCTGTCCTCTCAACAATATTGGCGGGGATTATCTGTCCTCTCAACAGCGGTGTGATGTGTCCCC
>JBAUMA010000300.1:0-3955 GCA_049578485.1 Specibacter sp. | reverse complement strand
CCCTGGTAGACCTCCTTGGACGCCAGGTCCTCCTTGTAGAGCGTCTGGAACATGGTGGCCACCTGCTTGCCTTCGGGGCTGTTGAAGGTGGACTTTCCGTCTTGCACCAGCTGTTTGCCTCCCGTGTTGGCGGCAAAGAACGGGTAGAAGTCGAACCAGGACTGGAAATAATCGCTGGCGGGTGAGGGCCAAATCGCCTTGTCGGCTGCACCTGACTTCACGAGCGTGCGGGACGCGTCCAGGAACTCCTGCTGCGTTGCAAGTTTGGGATTTGCGGGGTCGAGTCCGGCCTTTTTGAAGATGTCCTTGTTGTAGAACAGGACCACCGGGTTCGATTTCCAGGGCAGCTGGTAAAAGTTGCCGTCGGCGGACTTGTACTGGTCGGCGATGGCACCGGTGCGGGCCTCGATGTAGGACTTTCCATCGGGGAACGAGCCCAGGTTGACCAGCCCGCCCTGCTTTTGGAATTGGGGAACGGCCACGGGTGCCGTGTTGAAAACCAGGCACGGGGCGTTGCCGCCGGTGATGGCGGCTCCAATGACTTCCTCGGAACTCTTGCCGGCCGGAATCTCCTGGGCGTCGATCTTCTGGTCCGGGTGCGCCGCATTCCATTCCGCGACCATGGCCTTGCCCCACTTGACCTCGAACTGGTTGTTGGAGTACCAGATCTTGATGGGCCCCTTGGCCGTGATGGCTTCGGAGGCGTTGGTGCCGCCGCCGCCCCCGCAGGCGGCCAGGCTGACGCCAAGGACGGCCGCGACGGACATTGACAGGACTCGGGTAAAGGTTCTTCCGTGCTTCATTGCAACTCCTAGTTAGATCAATGCAGGTGAGTCGGGTTTTGGGTGCGAGACATCGCACCAGCCACCCTGGGGATAGTCGATTTGGGTCCGTGCTGATGGAAGGGCTAGAGCGGGGCGGGCCCGGTTGAGCCGCCAAGAACAAGGGTCGGTTCGGGCAGCACGATGTCGTCGTTGTGGATGCCGTTGAGCTGGTCGAGAAGGACTTGCGCGGCAACCCGCCCCCACTTGACCGGATCGGTGGAGATGGTGGTCAACGGCGGATTGATGAAGCTGGCCAGTTCGGTGTTGTCATAGCCGGTGATGGACAGTTCATCCGGCACCGAGATGCCCTGCGACTGCGCATAGGACAGCCCGGCTATCGCCATGACGTCATTGGCGAAGACTATGGCGGTTGGGCGGTCCTTCTTCTGGAGCAGGCCCGCGGTGGCTGCCGCTCCGGCCCCCGCGGTGAAATCAGCTTCCACGAACAGTTCGGCGGTCAGCCCGGCTTCAGCCATGGCCCCTTCCCAGGCCCGACGCCGGCTGCAGCCGTGGATGTACGTTTGGGGTCCGCCGACGTGCGCAATGCGTTGGTGGCCAAGGGAAACCAGGTGCCGCGTGGCTTCGGCGATTCCTTCGGTGTCGTTCATGCAGACAGCGGGAAACGGGGAGTCGCCCTCCGGCCGGTTCAGTGTGACGGCGGGCAGCTTCAGTTCCTCGAGGAGGGCGATCCGCGGATCCCTGACGCGAACATCGGTGAGAATGACACCGTCGACCCTCCCTCCGGCGGCCAGTTTCCGGTAGCTTTGTTCCTCCTTGTCCTGGCCGGTTGCCGACGTCAGGACCAGGACGTAGTCATGCTCCACGAGTGTGGACTCCACCCCGGCAATGAAGGCCGGGAAAAAGGGGTCCGTCCCCAGCAGCTTGGGATCACGGGCAACGACCAATCCAAGGGCGTAGGCCTTGGCCGAGGACAGGCCCTTGGCCCGCAGGTTGGGCTTCCAGCCGAGGTCCTTGGCCACCTTGAGAATGCGGGCCCGGGTGGTTTCGCTGACACCGGCATTGCCGTTGAGGGCGTGGGAAACGGCCCCCTTGCTCACACCTGCCGCAAGAGCGACGTCGTTGATCGTGACGGACATGCAAACTCCACTTCCTGGGTGAGCTACCTCACTAAACCGGTTTCGTAATGTCTACTAAACCGGTTTACCGATAGCTTGTCAAGGGGTTTCAGTGGAAGTGGCGGGTAAAGTCGCAGGCCCTGGGCCGCACCAGGATGGCCGTATGGCTGATGAGTCCGCCCAGCTCCTCGATTTTCGTGCCGGCCGACGTTTTGTGCGGCAGGTGGACGCGAGAAGGACCCCGCAGCCTTAGCTGCGGGGTCCTTCTCTCAAGAATGCGCGGGAATTAAGGACGGAGCATGATCTTGCCGACGCGGCCCGGGGCGAAGTTCGCCTTGGCCGCTACTCGTGCGTCCTCGAACGAGTAGCTTTGCTCAACGGGAAGAGTCAGGACTCCGGACTTGATGTAGCCGACGAGCTCACCCAAAAGCGCGCCACGCTTGTCGGCAGCCATGGAGGTACTGACCTTGCTCCCCCAGAAGCCGCGGACGGTGGCCTGCTTGAAGATGACATCCCCCGAACCAATTTCCATCACGGGAGATTGCATGGCACCAAACACCACGAGGGTGCCGTTCTCGGCCAGAAGTGAGAGAACCTCGCCGCTTGCCTTGCCTCCTACGGAGTCAACACCTGCGACGACGGGGGCACCGCCGGTAATGTCCCGCACCTGCTCGACCCAGCCGTCGTCGTCGGTGGCAACGATGTTGCCGACGCCCTGCGCGGCCAGCTCTTCGACGCCGGCGCTTCGGCGGACAAGCCCGACGACGTTGATGCTGCGGGCTGCGGCAAGCTGCGCAACCAGGCGTCCCACGGTGCCGTTGGCGGCGTTCTGGACAATCCAGTCGCCCGCATTCAGGTCCATGAAGTCCAGGAGGCTGATGGCGCTGAACGGCATCGAAACCAACTGCGCGGCCACCTCGTCCGCGATGGCGTCGTCGACGGGAATCAGGGCTGCGGCCTTGGCGATGAAGTACTCCGCCCACACGCCGAAGGTGCCGCCGGCGGCAACACGCTGGCCCACTTCAAGGCCGGTCACGCCATCGCCGAGTGCGTCAACAACGCCCATGGCTTCGCTGCCCGAGCGGGCCGGCAATTCGGGCTTGAACCCGTAGCTGCCGCGAATGGTCCACAGATCGTGGTTGTGGATGGGCGCAACAACCAGGCGGACCCGGACTTCTCCGGGGCCGGGATCGGCAGCGGGGATGTTTTCGATGGTGAGGACCTCGGACGGATCGCCGAATGTGTTGTGCATTAGGGCGCGCATGATGCTCTCAATCTTTTGCTGGTTCGGCGCTCCATTGGAAGCAGCCGTGAATTGGATGGTGCTGTCGATGCTGTCGGAGCGGAGACTATCCGGCGGATGTTGCGAGACTGGAGGTCACCTCGTGCAGGAAGGTGAGTGCCGATTCCGCGCCGGCCGGGGTGAGTCGGGTTGCCTCCGCAACACATCCCGGGATGTGCGCCAGCTCCTGCCGAAGGGCTACGCCGGCGTCGGTCAGGGAAACGATCACGGCGCGTTCGTCGTCCGCCGAGCGCTCCCGGGTGAGGAAGCCCCGGGCTTCCAGCCTGCGGATCAGCGGGGAGGTGGTTCCCGAGTCCAGTTTCAAGTGTTCCGCAACGTCCTTGACGGACAAGGACGGGCGGGACCACAACAGGACCAGAACCAGATACTGCGGATAGGTCAATCCCCAGGGCGTCAAGAGTGCGATATACCGGCGGTTGGTCGCACGGGCGGCGGCGTACAGGGCAAAGCACACCATCTGATCCAGGGGATCGGATCCGTCTTCCACTGAAGTTTGACTGTTGCTCACAACTAAAGTGTTGCACACAAGTAACTTGTGCACAAGCTAAATAATCAAGGCGTCCCCCTGGACACCTGTCACGTTGTAACCCTGCCATTTTGGGGCATTTTCGTGGTTTGCTCCCAGGCAGTCGGCTTAAGGTCTAAACCTAAGTACGGAAAGGCACCGCGTCATGTCGATAGCTGTAAACGCCCACGCACCAACCGGTGACAAACTCGCCGACATTGAGGCGTTCGCCCGCGCGCTCCTGGCT
>JBAUMA010000299.1:0-4928 GCA_049578485.1 Specibacter sp. | reverse complement strand
CGGCTGGGCACTCCGGCCGACGTCGCCCCCACCGTGGCGTTTCTGCTTTCGCCGGGCGGGCGCTGGGTGAGCGGGCAGCTGATCAAGGCCGACGGCGGATTCTCGGCGTAAACAGCCAGCAGTCAGGAACCCGTCAAGAAGCAGTGGCGGGGCGTTAAGAACACGTAAAAAGGGACGCTGCGGCGACGGCACGGGTGTGCGATGGAACAAGACATCAACGCACATTTTGTGAAAGCAGGTACGTCGTGGCATTGCTTACGTGGTTAATTTTGGGGCTGGTGGGACTGGCCCTGCTGGTTTATCTGCTCGCCGCCCTCATCCGCCCCGAGAAGTGGTGACCGGCCGCAATGGACCTTAATCTTTTCTCGATCATCAGCCAGCTTGCCGTGCTGATCCTGGTGTTGGGCGTTCTGCACCAGCCGCTGGGCCGCTACCTCGCGGCAACGTTCACCAGCCGCAAGCACCTGGCCGTGGAACGGGGCCTGTACAAGCTCTCCGGCATCGACCCCCAAGCCGACCAGCACTGGAAGGTGTACCTGCGTTCGCTGCTCGCCTTCAGCATTGTGTCTATCGTGGTGGTCTTTGGCGGCCAGATGCTCCAGGGCTACCTGCCGTTCAATCAGGGGATGGGGGCCGTGGACCCGTGGGTTGCCATGAACACGGCCGTATCCTTTGTGACGAATACGAACTGGCAGACCTACGTGCCCGAATCCACCCTCGGCTTTGGCGTCCAGATGCTCTTTCTGGCCGTGCAGAACTTCCTGTCCGCCGCCGTCGGGCTGGCCGTGGTGGTGGCACTCATCCGGGGCCTGGTCAGGGCCGAGACCTTCAACCTTGGCAACTTCTGGGTTGATTTGACCCGCGGAACCTTGCGCGTGCTGCTGCCGCTGTCGATCCTGGGCGCCGTAGTCTTGATGGTCACCGGCGTGGTCCAGAACTGGGGCGGCACCGACATCCACACCCTCGTCAACGGGGCCGCGCAAACAGTCCCCGGCGGACCCGTGGCGTCACAGGAGGCCATCAAAGAGCTGGGCACCAACGGCGGCGGCTTCTTCAACGCCAACTCGGCCCACCCGTTTGAAAACCCCACGGCCTTCAGCAGTTTGTTCGAGGTGTTCTTGATCCTGCTGATCCCGTTTTCCCTGCCGGCCATGTACGGCCGGATGGTGGGCGACAAACGCCAGGGCTACACGGTGCTGACCGTCATGGCCGCGTTCTGGCTTGGCTCCACCGCACTGATGACCTGGGCCGTGGCGGCATTTTCCGGCACAGGCACCGGCGTCGGCGAAGGCTTTGAACAACGCTTCGGTATAGCCCCGAGCACCTTGTTCGCCACCGCCACCACCCTGACCTCCACCGGCGCCGTCAACGTGGCGCACGATTCCCTCCCGCCACTGGCCGGCGGCCTGGCCATGCTGAACATGATGCTGGGCGAGATTGCGCCTGGCGGCGTGGGCTCCGGACTCTATGGACTGCTGGTGCTGGCCCTGGTGGCCGTGTTCATCGGCGGGCTCATGGTGGGCCGTACCCCGGAATTCCTGGGCAAGAAGATCGGCGCCGGCCAAATGAAGTTCGTGGCCCTGTACATCTTGGTCACTCCGGTCATGGCCCTGTTGGGCACCTCCATCACGGTCGCCATTCCCTCGCTGGCCGCCAATGCCCCGGCCACGGGCCCGCACGGTTTCAGCGAAATCCTGTACGCCTTCGTGTCCACCGCGAACAACAACGGCTCCGCCTTTGGCGGCATCACCACCTCCGGCCCGGGGCTCGCAACCCTGACGGCGCTCGTGATGCTGATCGGCCGGTTCCTGCCGATCGCCCTGGTGCTGGCGCTCGCCGGCTCCCTGGCCAAGCAGCGCAAGGTCCCGGACACCGCCGGCACGCTCGCCACGCACGGCCCGCTGTTCGCCACCTTGCTCGGCGGCGTGTCACTACTCGTCACCGCACTCACATATTTCCCGGCGCTCGCCTTGGGCCCGGCCGCTGAAGGACTCATCAAATGAACCTGAGCAACACTATGGGGGCGCTGCCGCTGGCGTTCCGCAAACTCGACCCGCGCGCCATGATCCATTCGCCCGTCATGTTCACGGTGCTGATCGGCTCCGTTGTTTGCACGGTGGTGAGCATCCAGCAGTTGCTCACGGGCTCCTCCACCGCCGTGTTTTCCATCATCGTCACGGTGTGGCTGTGGCTGACGGTGCTCTTCGGCAACCTGTCCGAGGCCATCGCCGAGGGCCGCGGCAAGGCCCAGGCTGACAGCCTCCGTGCCGCCCGCACCTCCGTCATGGCACGACGCCGGGTGGGCACCCTGGTGCCCGCCGGCCAGTCCGGAGCCCGCCAGTCCGGAGCCGGCGGTGGCGGCTACACCGAGGAACTCGTGCCAGGCACCGAGCTGGCCGTGGGCGACGTCGTCATCTGTGAGGCCGGCGACTTGATCCCCAGCGACGGCGACGTCATCGAGGGGCTGGCCAGCGTGGACGAATCGGCCATCACCGGCGAGTCCGCCCCCGTCATCCGCGAATCCGGCGGTGACAGAAGCTCCGTCACGGGCGGCACCATGGTGCTCTCGGACAGGATCATCATCCGCATCACGGCAGCCAGCGGCAAGACGTTCCTGGACAGGATGATCGCCCTTGTTGAAGGCGCCACCCGACAAAGGACGCCCAACGAGATTGCGTTGAACGTGCTGCTGGCCTCCCTGACCATCGTGTTCGTGGTCTGCATCATGACGCTGGCTCCCATGGCCAACTTCGCCAACGCACTGCCCACCCCGGTGGTCCTGGTGGCGCTGCTGGTCTGCCTGATCCCCACCACCATCGGGGCCCTGGTGCCTGCCATCGGCATCGCCGGCATGGACCGGCTGATCCAGCGCAACGTGCTGGCCACCTCGGGCCGTGCCGTGGAAACCGCCGGCGACATCACCACCTTGCTCCTGGACAAGACCGGCACCATCACCTACGGCAACCGCAGGGCCGTGGCGTTCATAGCGGCCGACGGCGTCGATCAGCGGGTGCTCGTCGACACCGCACGCCTCTCCTCCCTGGCAGACGAAACCCCTGAGGGGCGTTCGATCGTGGATTTGGCCCTTGACGGGAAGACCTCCGCACCCAGCCCGGACGAATTGACCCCCGACGTCGAGGTCATCGAATTCAGCGCCGTGACCCGCATGAGCGGGCTGAACCTTCCCCCAGGGCACCCCGCCAACCGGACCAGCGGCGTGCTGGAGGTCCGCAAGGGGGCCGCGGCCGCCGTCGAACACTATGCCAAGGACCGTGGAGGGTTCCTGCCGCAAGAACTTGAGGATGCCGTGCTGAGCATTTCCGGCACCGGCGGCACCCCGCTGCTGGTGGCCACGTACGACGGCGGGCGCGCCCAGGTGCTGGGCGTCATCCACCTGGCCGATGTGGTGAAGCCGGGCATGAAGGAACGGTTCGCCGAACTGCGCGCCATGGGCATCAAGACCATCATGATCACGGGCGACAACAAGATCACAGCCGCCGCCATCGCCGCGGAAGCAGGGGTGGACGACTTCCTGGCCGAGGCAACGCCAGAGGACAAACTGGCCGTGATCAAGGCCGAACAGGAGGCCGGGCGGCTCGTCGCCATGACGGGGGACGGCACCAACGACGCCCCCGCGTTGGCCGCTGCCGATGTTGGCGTGGCCATGAACTCGGGCACCAGTGCGGCCAAGGAAGCGGCCAACATGGTGGACCTGGATTCAGACCCCACCAAGCTGATCGACATTGTGGGCATCGGCAAGCAGCTGCTGATCACGCGTGGTTCGCTGACCACGTTCTCCGTGGCCAACGACGTGGCCAAGTACTTTGCCATCGTGCCGGCACTGTTCGCCGCCACGTTCCCGGGGCTGGGGTTGCTGAACATCATGGGCCTGCATTCCCCGGAAAGTGCCATCCTCTCGGCCGTCATCTTCAATGCCCTGGTCATCGTGGCCCTGGTGCCGCTGGCGCTGCGCGGGGTGAAGTACCGGGCGGTCTCCGCAGCCCAGGCGCTGTCGCGGAACCTGCTCGTCTATGGGCTGGGCGGCGTCATTGCCCCGTTCATCGGCATCAAGCTCATCGACCTGCTGGTCGCCCTCATCCCCACGATTGGTTAGCACAATGAACGCTTACGGACGCCAACTCCTCACCTCCCTGCGGTTCCTGCTTTGCGCCACACTCCTGCTGGGCCTGGCCTACCCTGTCCTGGTCTTTGGGCTCGGTGCGGCAGTGGCCCCGGCACAGGCCAACGGGTCCATCATTACGGTGGCCGGCAAGCCTGCCGGGTCAACCCTGCTGGCCCAGCCCGTCACGGGCGAGCAGTCCTTCTACCCGCGGCCCTCGGCGGTGGACTGGAACCCGGACACATCCTCGGCCTCCAACCTTGGCCCCAACCAGCCCGCCCTGGTGAAGTCCATTGCGGAAAACCGGGCCGCAGTGGCCAAGCGCGAGGGTGTTGCGCCGTCGGCCGTGCCGATCGACGCCGTCACCGCCAGCGCTTCCGGCCTGGACCCGGACATTTCCCCGGCCTACGCCGCCCTCCAGGTGCCGCGCGTGGCCAAGGCGAGCGGGCTCAGCGAAGCGGCCGTTCGCCAGTTGGTGGCCGCGAACACCAGCAGCGGGCTCAACGCATTCCTTGGCCAGCCCTCCGTGAACACCACGACGCTCAACGCCGCGCTGCTCCAAGCGCGGACGGCGCACTAGGTGCTGCGAGAATAGGCGCTATGGCACGGGGCATATTACGGATTTTTCTGGGTGCGGCGCCCGGGGTGGGCAAAACCTACTCCATGCTGGAGGAAGGCCATGTCCAGGCGGCGGCCGGGGTGGACGTGGTGGCGGGCATTGTCCTGGACCACGGACGCGAACAAACCCGGGCCCAACTGGCCGGGCTCGAACAGCTGCCCCCCATGAAGATCAGCTACCGTGACACCG
>JBAUMA010000298.1:0-14501 GCA_049578485.1 Specibacter sp. | reverse complement strand
ATTTCCACAACCACAAACACCGCACCCCGCCTGGGCCGCCCAATCCCCGTGCCCTACTGAAGCAGCGTAAAGTACGCCTCAAGTTGTGCGCCCAGCTGGCTCGGCTGGTGCGCGTCCGGGGAAATGGCAGCGATGATCTGCGCACCCAACAGCATGCTCATCAGTTGGTTGACGATGTCCATATCGCTCGTGGCGGCCGTGATTTCACCGAGTTCGCGCGCCTTGCGCAATTGCGACTCCAGCGTGGCCCGCCACTCGTTCATCGAGACCTCATGGAACCGGGCCTTGGCGGTGTCCGTGAGGGCCTTTTGCCAAAAGGGGATGACAATCCGGGCCTCGTTGATGCGGTCCTCATCGAGGGGGAGGACCTCCAGGCAAAACGCGCGGAGGGCCGCCAGGCCGGCCAGCCCCTCCGACATCTTGGCAATGCGCTGGTTGGTCCGGTTGAACACGTGCCCGAAGGCAAAGGTGATCAGCTCGTCCTTAGTGGGAAAGTATGGCTTCAGGGCCCCATTGGCAAAGCCGGCCTCGGTGGCAATCTCACGCATGGTGGCCCCCTCGATGCCGTGGCGGGCAATGATGCGCCACGTGGCATCCACCAGCTCGAGCCGGCGCTGGTCGTGGTCGACAATCTTTGGCACTAAAACTCCCCCGAGGTACCGGTCCTGCGAACAATTATGGGCGAAACACTTGTGATGCATCTTACGTGTGAGTATTCTCTACAATCATAGAATAAAAACTTGCGGGGCTTTCCCGCAAGCCACTGAACTACTGGAAGGGTAGCCATGACTGCCGCCAACGACGTTGAAGTCGCCCCCCATTCGCTGGCCACCGCAGCGGAAATAACTGCTGTGCGCGAGATCCTGCACTCCGCCGAACTGCTGGGGGAGTCGGTGCGGATCGCCTATCTCGGGCTGCTTGACCCGCCCCGCTCCCGATCTGCAGCGGACCCCGTCGACCGCCGTTTCCGGGCCTTCCTGCATGATGTTTCCGGCGCGGCCCCCCGGGACGTTGTAGTCTCGGTGACAGCCGGCGCCGTGGTGTCCACCGTCGAACTCAACACCGTGGAAACCGGGGAACTTCCGGTCCTGGAGGAGGAGTTCGAAGCGGTCGAGGAGATCCTGTCCACCCACCCCGAATGGCTCGCCGCGTTGGCAGCCCGGGACCTCGACGTGGCCAAGGTTCGCGTGGCGCCCTTGTCCGCCGGCGTCTTTGAATACCCGGAGGAAGCGGGCCGGCGCATCCTGCGCGGACTCGCGTTTGTCCAGGATTTCCCCGGGGACAGCCCCTGGGCGCACCCGGTCGACGGCCTCGTGGCCTATGTCGACGTCGTCAACAAGACCGTTGACACGGTGATTGACTTTGGTGTGGTGCCGGTGCCGGCTGAACACGGAAACTACACCGACCCCGAGTTGACCGGACCCATGCGCCAGACGCAAAAGCCCATCAGCATCACCCAGCCGGAGGGCCCCAGCTTTGAGGTGACCGGCGGCAACCATGTCGAATGGGAAAAGTGGAGCCTGGACATCGGCTTCGATGCCCGTGAAGGCGTCATCCTGCACAACCTCGCATTCTTCGACGCCGGACGGAAACGCTCCATCATCAACCGCGCCTCCATTGCCGAAATGGTGGTCCCGTACGGCGACCCCTCGCCCGTGCGGTCCTGGCAAAACTACTTTGACACCGGCGAATACCTGGTGGGCCAGTATGCGAATTCCCTTGAGCTCGGCTGCGACTGCCTGGGTGAAATCACCTACCTGAGCCCCGTGGTCAGCGACGCGTTCGGTAATCCGCGCGAAATCCGCAACGGCATCTGCATGCATGAAGAGGACTGGTCCATCCTGGCCAAGCACTCCGATCTGTGGACCGGGATCGACTACACCCGCCGCAACCGCCGCCTGGTCATTTCCTTCTTCACCACGATCGGCAACTACGACTACGGCTTCTACTGGTACCTCTACCTGGATGGCACCATCGAGTTTGAGGCCAAGGCCACCGGCGTAGTCTTCACCAGCGCCTACCCCGGCAAGGGATACCCGTACTCATCCGAGCTGGCCCCCGGACTCGGGGCGCCGTACCACCAGCACCTGTTCGGGGCCCGCCTGGACATGGCTGTAGACGGACTCGTCAACCGGGTGGAAGAGGAGGATGTGGTCCGGGTTCCCATGGGCGAAGGCAACGAGCGCGGCAACGCCTTCACCCGCCAACGAACCGTGCTGGCCACGGAGTCGGTGGCCGTGAGGGAGGCGGACATGCGCAGCGGGCGGACCTGGGTGGTCTCCAACCCGGACGTGTTGAACCGGCTCGGGGAGCCAGTCGCCTACAAGCTCCATCCGCAGGGGCAGCCCATGCTGCTGGCGGATCCGGCGTCGTCGGTGGCGCGCCGGGCGGCCTTTGCCACGAAGGACCTGTGGGTGACTCAGTTCGCCGAAGAGGAACGCTACCCCACGGGCGACTTCGTCAACCAAAACAGCGGCGTGGCCGGACTACCGGCCTACATTGCCGGGGACCGCGACGTTGACGGCGCCGACATTGTCCTGTGGCACACGTTCGGGCTGACGCACTTCCCGCGCATGGAGGACTGGCCCATCATGCCCGTTGACACGGTGGGCTTCAAGTTGCGCCCGGAGGGGTTCTTTGACCGCAGCCCGGTGCTGGACGTTCCGGCGAGCAAGCCGGCCGGCCACCACGGAGAAGCAGACGGTGATGACCACTGCCATTGCTGACACGCCGAACCGTGTGAGCGGCACCAGGCGGGCCGCGGTGCCGGCCCGCCTGTGCGCCGCCGTCGCCCTGGCCTCCGTGGCCGCGCACGGGTGGATGGCGTGGGAACACCGTTCGATGCTGTGGGAAGCTGCGCTGATGCTGCTCATGGCGTCCCTGTGCCTGCCCTGCGCGGTGGCAGTCTGGCGCGGCGCCCACGACCGGGCAGTGCGCGTCCTGTTCGCCATGGCACTGGCCATGGTCGCCGTGCACACGGCGCTGCTCGTGGGGCCGGGCTCCATGGGCGCTGCCCATCAGCACGGCGGCATGGGATCCATGAGTGCCCCCGGCCTCCGGGTGGCAGACCCCCTCGCGGGCGCCATGCTGTGGGTGGTCGCCCTGGAACTCGGCGTGGCCATGCTGGCCGCATGGGCCATGCGCCGCTCGCGTGAATGCGCCGCGTAGTACCCTTTTGTCGCTAAACAGGGTTAACGTTCGACGGCGGCACTCACGCAAGGTGGGTGCCGCCGTCGTACTTGGTTCAAGTATTGAAGCTAGGCGTTCGCGGGCAGGCGCTGGTCGAAAATGGTGGCGCCAACTTCCTGCTCAGCCTGGTTGTTGATGCTGAGGTCGATCCCGGAGCGGTCCTTGAGCATGATGACCGCGGCCAATCCGATAAGCGTTGTCAGCAGCAGGTAGGCCGATATGGCGAGACTGGTGCCGGTGGCCTGCAGCAGCCACTGGGCGATCAAGGGGGAGAAGGCGCCGCCCAAAATGGCGCCGATCGCGTAGGAGATGGAGACGCCGGAGAAGCGGATCGAGGCCGGGAAGATCTCGCTGTACCAGGCGGCCTGCGGGCCGTAGGTCAGGCCCAGGCCAAAGGTGAGCAGAAGCAGTGCCAGGTACAGCGCCCAGAGCTGGCCGGTGTTGATAAGCAGGAAAAGCGGAAACACGGTCAATGCCATGGCGATATAGCCGATTATGTAGGTGCGCTTGCGACCGATCCTGTCGGCCATGCCGCCCGCCAGCACGGTGAAGATGAGCCACATGGCTGCCGCAAAAGTCATGGCGATCAGCACGGGCGTCTTTGCCAGGCCCACAATTCCGTCGGGGTTGGTGGCGTAGCTGGGAATGAAGCCGCCCGTGGCCATGTACCCGGCAGCGTTGTTGCCGACGAAGACCAGCGCCGCCAGGATGACCAGGAGCCAATGCTTGCGGAACAGCTCGACAACGGGCACCTTGGGCTGGGCCTTCTTTTCTGCGATCTCCAGGAACACCGGGCTCTCTTCCACCGCACGGCGCACAAAGTAGCCCACACCGATCAGAACAAAGCTCAAAAGGAAGGGGATGCGCCAGCCCCACGCCAGAAATGCCCCGCCGGGAGCGATGACGCCTGTCATCAACGCCATGACGCCGGAAGCCAGAAGCAGGCCCAACGGCACGCCTAGCTGCGGGAACGAGCCGGCACGTCCCCGCTTGTCTGCGGGGGCATGCTCGACGGCCATCAAGACCGCGCCACCCCATTCGCCACCTGCCGAGATGCCCTGCAGGATGCGAAGGAGCAACAGCAACACCGGCGCAACAACGCCCGCCGTCTCGAAGGTGGGCAGCACGCCGATCAACATCGTCGAGAGGCCCATCAGCAAAAGGGTTAGGACAAGCATTCCCCGCCGGCCGATCTTGTCGCCGAAGTGGCCTGCCAAAAAAGCGCCGAGCGGGCGGAACAGGAAACTGATCCCGACTGAGGCAAAGGACAGCAGGAGGCCGATTTGGGCGCCTGCCGGCTCAAAGAACAGGTGGGCAAACACCAAGCCGGCGGCCGTGGCGTAGATGAAGTAGTCGTACCACTCGACCGTGGTGCCGATCAGGGTGGCGAAGGCCACGCGGCGCTGCGTGCGCCGCGTGGCCGCGGCAGTCGTACTGCTCATGGGTCGTGTCCTTGATTTTCTCGGGTAGGCCGGCTTATCCGGCGCGCGAAGATGCGTTGGCAGGGTTGAACCAGTGGGATGTAATCAGTGTCACATCTAAACTTCCGTGGGTAAACTTATGAAAACTGTCATTCTTATTCGGTTTTATGAAAGAACAACTCGATGTCCAAGTTCACCCTCCGTCAGCTGGAGCTGTTTGTGGCGCTGGCCGACTTTCGCACCCTCAGCCAGGCGGCCTCTTCTCTGCACTTCTCCGAGTCCGCCCTTTCCCAAGCCATTACACGCTTGGAAAACTCCGTGGGGGAGCAGCTGTGCATTCGTCGTAAGGCGCACGGCTTGCAACTGACCCCTGCCGGGGAGTACTTTGCGCTTCGAGCCCGGCAGTTGCTGGGCAGCGCAGAGGACCTTGCGTCGGATATGAGTGGCGCCAACGGGGAATTGAAGGGGCCGGTCAAGCTGGGATGCTTCGCCAGCTTCGCCGCCAGCGTGCTCCCAGCCATACTGGACGGCTTCCCCAAACTCCATCCCGGCGTCGTCGTGGAAGTTGTGGTGGGGACACACGACGAGTTGCTTCCGGCGTTGGGAAGCGGCCAGCTGGACCTAGCCATTGTCTACGACATGGAACTGCCGCCGGGTCTCCAACGCCGCAGCATCTACGAGACCGAATTGCAGGCCATATTGGCTCCGGACCACCCCCTGGCGCGGCAGGAAACTGTCGACCTGGCCCAGCTGGCTCCTGAGCCGCTGATCATGTACGAATCCAGCCCCAGCACGGCCAACACCTACCGGGTCTTTGCCGAACGCGGCCTTCGGCCTTCGGTCGTATCCCACATGCCGCAAGTCATCCTGGTCCAGGGCCTCGTGGGGCGCGGGCTCGGGTACGGGCTCCTGATGTCCCGACCCAACTGTGTGCCCGTCACCATGGAAGGGCTGCCCCTTGCCGTGCGTTCGCTGGAGCCGCCGGCGGGGAGGACCTCGATGGTGGGCATCTGGCCCGAACACCTCCGGCTGGGCCCCCGCGCCCAAGCGCTGCTCGACTTTGCTGTGGATACCTTCCGGTCCCCGGACGACTAGGACCGGCCCACGTCAAGGCCGCAGTGCTACGCTCCAAGCATTGGACGGACAAGCTGGTGACATGGGCAGACTGAGATTCACCGACTGGTGGGACAAACTCTTCGCCGTCGGGATCATTTTCAAGGGCCTGGACGGGGTCCTTGAGCTCGTGGGCGGCGCCCTCCTGCTATTCGTCTCGCCCGCCAGGATCAATGACATTGCCATCCTGCTCACCCAACCGGAGTTGACCGAGGACCCCAACGACTTCATCGCCAACCACGTCCTGCACGGCGCAACCGGCCTCACGGGGCACGTGGTGCTTTTCAGCGCTTTCTACCTGCTGGCGCACGGGATCGTGAAGGTGGTGCTCGTGACGGCGTTGCTGCTGGACAAGCTCTGGGCGTACCCGTGGATGATCGCCGTCCTGGCCATCTTCATCCTGTACCAGCTGTTCCAACTCACGCAGTCACCGTCCCTGGGCCTGGCGGCGCTGACACTGTTTGACGTTTTGATTGTGGTGCTGACCTGGCACGAATACCGGCGGCATCGCCAGCGCGGAAAAGAGACGGCATGAGAATTCTAGTGGTGGGCGCCGGCGCAACGGGCGGCTACTTTGGCGCCCGACTGGCCCAGGCCGGGCGTGACGTCACGTTCCTGGTCCGGCCCGGGCGTGCCCGCGTGTTGCGGGAACGCGGGCTGCGCATTGCGGGCCTGGGCCAGCACGAGCGGATTGACCCCGTGCTTGTCACGGCAGGGCAGCTGCGTGGGCCGTTCGACGTCGTGATCGTCACCGTCAAAGCGGCCGGGCTGGCGTCCGCCATCGACGACCTGGCACCGGCCGTGGGCGCGGAGACCGTCATCATCCCGTTCCTGAACGGCATGGCCCACATGGACGCGCTGGCCGCCGCGTTTGGGGCCGGGAAGGTGCTGGGCAGTGCGGTCAAGGTGGTCACCACCATCACCGGCGACGGCGACATCCTCCAGCTCAACCCGATCGCCACCTGGGACCTGGGTGAGCAATACGGGGAACCCACTGCACGCGTCAAACGGATCACGGCCCAACTTCAGGTGCCCGGGTTCACGGTGCAGGCCATCCCGGACGCGCTCGCCGCCATGTGGCACAAATGGGTGTTCATCACCACAGCCGGCGTCATCACCTGCCTGATGCGCGGCCCGGTGGGAGCCATTGCGGCCGTCCCGGGCGGGAAGGGTTTTGTCCGCCAGGTGCTCGCCGAGGCCGCGGCAGTGTCGGCAGCGGCAGGGTTTCCCGTCCCCGACGCCGAGGTGGCCGGGACGCTGGCCTTCTTGACCGAGCACGGCTCCACGTTCACGTCCTCGCTCTACCGGGACATCATCGCGGGTCTGCCCCACGAATCCGACCACCTCGTGGCCGACTTTTGCCGCCGCGCCCGGTCGCTGGGCATTGCTACGCCGCTGATCGACCTGGCCCTGATGCAGCTGCGCGTGCACGAGGCCGGACAGATCCAGAACCCCGCATAGGCGCCGGGCGGGTCAGTCCCGCTCGAGCATTTTGCCCAGGTCCTGCCCGGCACCCGGGCCTGCAGCCACGACGCCAAAGTCCTCATTGAGCATTTCTGCCACGTCCAAACGGAAAGCGTCCGGGATTTCTACGTGCCCGCCAACAGTGACCAGGCCTTCGGCGGCCCAGCTGGCCACGTTCTTGGCCAGGATATGCACCCTGGCGTCGGCGGTGTCCGGGGATTGCAGGGCCTCGACAAGCGCGTCCGGGGTGGGCGGGTTGTCCGACGCACACCGGACCATGAAGGTGGCCATGTCAAAGTGCCAGTCGTCGTAGACTCCGGGCTCGGAACCGGTCAGGGCGGAGATGAGGATGAACTGGTCCAGCATGTCCCGAAACACCTCGGCCGCCGGTTCCCCGGGGTCCAGGAAATCCTGGGCGCGCGGCGAGAGAAGGGCACGGCCTGCCTTGAACTGGACCAACCCGAGGCTGCCCAGCAGGTGCCAATACAGTTTGAGCCGCTCGCGCGTTTCCGCCTCGAGCTCGGCGGCGGTGGCCGATGCCAGGTTGGCCTCGCCGAGGATCCCGGCACCCGTATTGCTCAGGGTGGCGGATGCACCCGCACGGTCTTTGTTCCGCAGCAAACCCTTGAGGCTGGTGTCCCGGCCGTCGCCAATCCAGGCCAGCAGGGCCAGGGTGTTCTTCCAAAGCGGGGTGGCCTCGGCGGTGGCCATGAACAGTTTGGCGCTCAGCTCCGGAACGTGGACGGTGGCAAATTCACGGTCGGCCGGCTCGATGACGTCATCGCCCGGGGCATGGTCATCGCCTTGGGCGCTGCGGCCGGCGGGCAGCAGCGCGTCAAGGTTCAGCTCCACGGTGGGATCCAGGCCCGGCCAGCTGGGTTGTTTGAACACGTCTGCCAGCTCCAGCAGCTCGCCCGGCGTCCCGGTCCAGAGCGCCGCCTGGACCAGGTAGTCAACGTAGTCCCGCACGCCGCTGCGCAAGGCAAAGGCGGAGCTCGGGTTGGCGTCAGCCGACACCTCCATGACCTCACGCACGGCGGCAGGAACAAGCGAGAAGGCATCTGTCCGCGGTTCCAGGATGCGGTACATGTCAAAGAAGTCGTCCAGGATCATCAGGCTGATGTCGATGGAGGCATCGTCGCGGCCCTGGGACTCAAGCCATAGCGCAAATCCCGGGGCCACTGCCTCCATGGTCCGCTCGAGCCGGATGTCGGCCAGGGACGCGGCGTTTGCCCGCGCGGCGGCGTCGGCGGCGGCTTTCGCCGGGTTGCCGAATCGTGATTTCTTGGTGCTGGAGGGCTTCTTGGCCACGGGAATCCTTTTGCGGGGCGAACGGGTTCCCCAAGCCTAACCGGGCGACGCCGGATGGCGCCTTGCGTGTGAAAGGCGACTCACGCCGTCGTACTGCAGGAGGGGGTGACCACATGGTGGATGGCTGTTGCGCACGGGCCATACAATGGCCTAATGCAAAAATCCCAACCCGTCACCGTCTCGATCGCCCGCACCGTCCAGCCCGGCTACCACAGCCAGTTCGCTGCATGGGCGCATGCCGGCCAGGAGCTGGCCCGGGAATGGCCCGGGTACCTGGGATCAGGCTGGGTCAGGACGGCCCCGGATTCTGACGAATGGCATGTCATGTACAGATTCTCGGATGTGGACGCCTTGCAGGCCTGGGACAATTCCCAGGAGCGCCGCTGGTGGATCGACAGCGCCGGGGAGATCATGGAGATCACGCGGGTGGAACACCGGACGGGCATTGAAGGCTGGTTTGACCAGCCCGGCGACGTCTCGATCACCATGCCGGAGACGGTGGTCCCGCCGCGCTGGAAGCAGGCCGTGAGCATCTTCCTGCCGTTCTTCCCGTTGAGCCTGTTGGCGAACTTCCTGCTGCACCCCGTCACCGGGCACTGGCCGCTGGTGCTGTCGGTGCTGCTGAACATCTGCCTGCTGACCCCGATCATGACGTATCTGTTCTTGCCGCTGAGCACGCGGCTGCTGCGCCCCTGGCTGCAGGCGCCCCGCAAACCCCGCAAGGGGTCAGCGGGGCTGTAGGGCCTACTCGCTGAACGCAGTCAGCACGATCTTGCCGCCACCATGGCCGGCCATGTTCGCCTCAAACGCCTGCGCGAGCTGCTCCATCGGGTAGCTGGCGGACACGTCGACGGTCAGGATGCCGTCGTTGACCAAGGTGCCCAGGCGGTCCAGTTCCTTGGCATCGGGGCGGACCCAGATGTAACGTCCACCGTGGCCCATGACGGTCCAGTCCGCGATGGACGCATGCTTGCCGCCGTCCTTGAGAACGGCGAGCGTCGCTTCCAGGGAGTCGCCGGCAAAGTCGGCAACGGCGTCGACGCCGTCCGGGGCCAGTGCCTGCACACGCTCCACCAGCCCCTCACCGTATTCAACAGGCTCGGCGCCCAGCTCTCGCAACCGGGCGTGGTTCTTGGCCGAGGCCGTGGCGATGACCTGGATGCCGGCGTGGACGGCCAGCTGGATGCCGGTGCGCCCCACGCCGCCGGAACCGTTGTGGATCAACAGGGTGTCGCCTTCGGCCAGTGCCAGCGCGTCGAGGGTGCGCTGGGCCGTCATGCCGGTCAGGGGGAGGCCGGCGGCCTGCTCCCAGGAGAGCGACGCCGGCTTGTGGGCGACCACTGCGGCCGGGAGGGAGACGAACTCGGCGAAGGTGCCGCCCTGCACGGTGTCGCGGCGCCCATAGGAGTACACCTCGTCGCCCACCTGGAATTCGGGGGTGTCAAAACCCACGGCCGTCACCACGCCGGCCACGTCCCAGCCCGGGGTCACGGGGAAGTTGACGTCCATCAGGCCGTCCAGCCCGCCGGACATGATCTTCCAGTCAACCGGGTTCACGCCGGCCGCCATGACCTTGATGAGCACGGCACCCGGGGCAACCTTGGGCATGGGGCGCTCGCTGCGTTCAATCACCTCGGTGCCGCCGTATTGTGCGTACGTCATGGCCTGCATTGTTGAACTCATGGGAATCGTTCCTTTCATTAGGTCTATGTTCGCGCCAACCGCCCGGGTGCGCCATTGATTCCCGGAACGTTATGCGCCAAACCCGTGGCGGGTCTGGTGCCCGGCACCGTTCCACGACGGATTCCCGGGCAGTTTGGCGCATAAAGCTGCAGTGTTTCGGGTGAGACAGTGAGTCTCGGGCATGAGCGAAGTCACTGCCCGGCCAGGGCGCCGAACCCCCGTGCCAGGGCCGCCCGGGCTGGCGTAGTGTTTGGGGAAACCGCATTGGAAAAAAGGAATGGGCATGCCGAAGAACACCCGCAAGATCGAGTCAGGCATTGAAACGGACTTCAGCGACAAGATGAGCTACGGCGGCTACCTGGCCCTTGACACACTGCTGAGTGCTCAGCGGCCCGTGAGCGAGCCCGAACACCACGACGAGATGCTGTTCATCATCCAGCACCAGACCTCCGAGCTGTGGCTGAAGCTGGTGTTGCACGAACTGCGGGCCGTGCGCGTGTACCTGTCCGAGGACAACCTGCGGGCGGCCATGAAGGGCGTGGCACGGATCAAGCACATCCAGCGCTCGCTGACCGAGCAGTGGAGCGTGCTGGCCACCCTGACGCCGAGTGAATACGCGCAATTCCGCGGTGACCTGGGGTCCTCGTCGGGCTTCCAGTCGTACCAGTACCGCGCCGTGGAGTTCCTGCTGGGCAACAAGAACGCCGGCATGCTGAAGGTGTTCGCGGACAACCAGGCGGCCCAGACCATGCTGGCGGAGCTGCTGGGGCAAAGCAGCGTGTACGACGAGTTCCTGCGCCTGCTGGCCAGGCGTGGCTTTGCCGTCCCCGCCGCGGTGCTGGAACGCGACGTCACGAAGGCACACGTGTTCAATGACGAGCTGGTGCAGCTGTTCAAGGTGGTCTACGAAGCCCCGGATGACTACTGGGACCTGTACGAGGCCTGCGAGGAATTGGTGGACCTGGAGGACAACTTCCAGCTGTGGCGCTTCCGGCACATGAAAACCGTGATGCGCACCATCGGCCTGAAGGCCGGCACGGGCGGCTCCTCCGGCGTCGGATTCCTGCAGCGCGCCCTGGAACTGACGTTTTTCCCGGAGCTGTTTGCCGTGCGGACCGAGATCGGGCGCTAGACCTAGGCGGTCCGTTCCGTCCAGCGGCGCTGCGCGGCGGCGTCGACGGCGGCCTCCACCCAGCGGCCCATGCCGGCATAGGCCTGCGCCCTGACGGCTGACCCGGAGAGGAACACGTCGTGGAAGGCCGCCGGAATCCTGTGCAGCGTCACGTCGTGCCCCAAATCCAGGGAGCGCCGTGCCACGGAATCCACGTTCAGCACCACATCCGCGGCCAGCGCATTGGCCGACCACTTGGGCTGCAGGTAGCTCTTGTCGGAAAGCATCACCAGCACGGGCGCCTGGATGCCCAGCCCGCGGGAAACCTGCGCCTGCCCCTGGAACACGGCATTCAGGAATGAAGGGGTGACGGGGAATCCGCGGTCCGGGCGCCATTCCGACTCGTACTCCCACTCCCCGTCGTAGCGGGAGGAGACGGCGCGCGTGTAAAAGCCTGGATCGATGGGTGGCAGCGGCGCCAGGGGCTTGAACCGCGTCCGGGCCTGGATCAGGGGAGCCACCATGGCCCGGCCCATCTCGTTTGCCTGGAATTCCAGCCAGGGGCTGTTGAGCACGACGGCGGCCGCGGCACCCGGGTGCCGGGCGGCCCACAGGCTCAGCGTCAAACCTCCCGTGGAATGTCCCAACAGGATCAGCGGGCGCTCGCGCGGCACCTCGTGCGGGACATGGTGTTGGCGCCCCGTGAGCGCGTCGATTGCGGCACCGAGACGCAGCCGTGCCGCCTCCAAAAATGCGTGTTCAAAACCGGCCGCATCGTGGGCCTGCTCAAGCGCCGGAACGGCCGTCACCTCCTCGGCAACCCCGCGCCGCCCCATGGCCGTGAGCGCGGCGGCAATGTCGTCGTCGTACTCGGTGAGGGAGGCAACCTGGCCCGGGACCATGCCCGGGCGCAGGCTGCGGCCGTAGTTGTGCAGGTCCAGCGCGTAGAAGTTCGCGCCGGCCTTGTGCCAATACTCGGCAAGTTCACGCTGGAAGAAGTAGTCCGACCAGCCGTGGACGTAAAGGACGTCGGCGCCGCTGAGCGATGACGGGCTCCAGGGCGTGGCGTCGCCAGCGTACCGCACCAACGTGGCGGGCGCACCGATGGGCAACTCCAGGGTGAGCTGCTCAAAATCCGGGCCGAGGACATCCTGCTGCCATGAGGTCATAGCTCGATGCTAGCGCCTAGGACCAGTAGCCCAGGGAGAACTCCGCAATGACCACAGAGAGCAGGAACGACGACGTGATCGCCACCAGCCCTACGGGGATGATCTTCCAGCCAATGTTCTTCAGCAACGGCACATCCTTGCCCAGGGACAGCCCGGCCAGGGTCAGCATGACGGTGGCGATCGAGAGGAAGTCGACGGCGGAAACCAGCTTGGTCAATGGCTCGGCGGCGAAGAACCACGGGCTGGAGACATAGGCGCCAATGGTGGTGATCCAGATGATGGCCGAGACCTTGCGGGTGACCTTGTACAGGAACAAGCCCAGGAGCACCAATCCCATGAGGACCGCGTAACCACCGATGATGTTCCAGTGCAGGCCCTTGGCGGCGACGGAAGCTGTGCCCACGCCCAGGATGGACAGCACGCCCAGGGACAGCCACAGCGGCAGCCTGACCTCGCCGGAGGACTGGGCCACCTTTTCGCGGAAGTCGCGGTTGGCCTCATCCTCGGCGGATCTTGCCTCCATGGTGGCGGGTGCGACGGCGGTGGCCGGAACAGTTGCGAGCTCCAGGGCCTCGGCGGCGGAGCGCTTGCGGGTCAACAGCTTGTAGAACTTGTCGGCCAGGGGAAGGGAGACGTAGATGCCCACGTAGACGCCCAGGATGGTGGTGATCAGGTTGGACACGGCTGCCATGCCGAGGATGGCTTGTTCGTTGCCCGGATAGGCGTCGATGATGCTCGCGGCGGAGGCGGCCATCATGGAACCGGAGCCCACGCCGGATCCCATGGCCAGGGCGAGCGGGTTGAAGATACCCCAGTTGGCCACGAGGGACGTCAGCAGGGTGATGAAAACGGCGCCAAAGAGCGTGCCGAACACGTACATGGCGAGCACGCCGCGGTACTGGTCGGAGTCGGGGCCGTACTTTTCCGAAACCATGGCGAAGGAGGGCTCGCGGTCAAGGGAGAACGTGGCGCCCACGGTGGCCTTGCCCATGCGCAGCAGCACGGCCAGAGGCAGGGCCAGGAACACGGTGCCCAAAAGGTGGCCGAGTTCCTGCAGTAGCAGTGCCGGGCCGGCCTTGACCAGAACGGGCAGGCTCGGGCCGATGTTGAAGGCCAGGCGGGCCACCAGCAGCATCACGGCAACTCCCACCAGGGCGGAGGCCACCTTTTGCAGGTCCAGTCCCAGCGGCTTGAACTTTTGCACGGAGACCAGCAGGCCCAGGATCAGGCCCCAGACCATGGGGAAGATGACGATCGAGCCGATGCCGACGTTGAGTTTGGCCGAGCCGATGAATTGCACGGCCAGGGCGATGATCAGCGCCAGCAGGGCGATGGGCAGGGTGTGTTTGAGTCCGGCCTTGGCCGGTGCGGTGCGGGTGCTCATGCTGATGTGTCCTTGGTTTGGGCTGCGCCATCTTGTGCCGCGCGGCGGTTCGCGCCGGCGATGAATCGGGTGCGTTGTTCGGGGTTGGTGGCGGCGTCGGCCGTGGTCCAGGCCAGCGCCACGGCCGCCTCGAACATGACGTCGTAGGCGGCCGGGGTGTCGGCCAGTGCCGCGAAGGCGTGGGAGTGGATGGGCACATCGGCGCCCGGGATGCTCAGCCACGGGTGCAGGCTGGGGATGACCTGGGAGATGTTGCCCATGTCGGTGGAGCCGCCACCCAGCCCGGCCGCGGGCGAGGTGTCCTTGCCGAACACGTCCATGGCGGCGGTCCAGTGGGCGGCGAGATCGTCGTCCTGCAGCAGGGGCTCATACAGCGGCTCGGTGGATTCGAAGGCCAGCTGCGTGCCGGTGGCCAGGGCGGCACCCTCAAAGCAGTTGCGCACGCGTGTCAGCAGGGATTCATATTCCGGCAGGGTGAAGGCGCGGCATTCAAATTCCACAACAGCCTTTTCGGGGATGATGTTGGTGACGTGGCCGGCCTCGGCCACATACATGGCCACGCGGTGGTCGCCCGGGATTTGCTGGCGCAGCAGGCCCACGGCCACCTGGCTGAGCACGGCGGCGTCGGCGGCGTTGACGCCCAGGTGCGGTGCGGC
>JBAUMA010000297.1:0-1670 GCA_049578485.1 Specibacter sp. | reverse complement strand
GGATAAGATTAGACACTTTTTTGAACACTACAAAGAATTAGAACCAGGAAAGTTTGTAAGAGTAGTGGGTTATGCTAATGATCAAGTTGCCAGACAAAAAATAAAGGAGGCGACGGACAGATATTCGGCCGGGAATCATTAGAGTGCTTTGAATTGGTCACTCCATTTAACGTAGGCCTTGAGCATTTCTGCGCTTACGCTAGGTTTTCGAACCTTGAAGATTTCCTTGAAATCGGTTACACTTATAGACCTAGGGTTTGATTTGGTATCCATAGCCATACCACTTTCAAATAATTCATTAACAACCCTAAGCTGGGCAGACTGACAAATGTCCTTTATGTCGCTAGCACTATAACCCTCACATAGCTTAGCCAAATCATCTGGTTTTAAGGATCTTTCGCGATTTAGAGGACGAGTATATTGACGAAATAGGTCTACTCGAGACGGAAGGGAAGGAAGTGACACATTGATGCGCTTCTGGAACCTTCGAAGAAATCCTGACTCCAACGTCCAAGGCTTGTTTGTTGCACCAATCACGTACAACTGAGAATCTTTCGTCTTGACATTTATTCCATCCATTTCTGTAAGGAATTGGTTCTTTACCCGTACTTCTCCACCAATCTCACTAGATCTAGTTCCAAGTAATGAATCAATCTCATCAATAAACAAAAGAACTGGAACACCTTCATTCTCATGGAGCCGCCTTGCCAGCATAAATAATTTAGATACGTTTTTCTCAGCTTCTCCCAACCATTTGCTCATCATGCTTGCTGCATCGACATTCAAGAAATATCCGTCAATTTCAGCAGCAGCTGCAGCCGCTAGCAAGGTTTTACCGCAGCCTGGTGGGCCAAATAGGAGTATTCCACGAGGCCATCCTAGTGGAAACAAATCACACCGTTTGGTAGGATAGACAATCGACTCACGTATTGCTCGTTTTGCATCGTCTAGACCGATTACCTCTTCCCACTTTACATGTGGCTTTTCTTTCAGCACAAGCTCGTCGAAATTCGGCTCTGAAGATGTGGATGAATCTGAACCGCCGCCTTGACGGGTGAAGTTCATGGATGACATCTTCGATTTTCTCTCATTTCGCAATTCGTTAGAATCTTGACCCAGAGAATCCTTTGTTATAGGGGTAATAGTTCTATTTGGGGTCTTCGAAGTCAGTTCTGTCGAAAGCTGAAGTGTGCGTATTCGATTTTGGTAAGCAGTTGCTCGCTCTCTATATACTCTATTTAACCTATACTCTGGATAAATTTGGACCAATTTCACCAACGCGTCTATGGCTCTTTGATAGGATTGAATAGCCATCCCTCTCGAACCCTGCGAGTCAAAGCTAATAGCTTCAGCTGCGAATTTGCTCGCAGTGTTTTCCAGTTCCTGTGGAGCAAGACTCATAATAACTATAATCGTTTGGAATTAGTGTGCCACTTTGAATTATTTAGGTGTAAATTGATATTGTGTAATAAACTAAATTATTTGAACCTGCTTCCAATTTTTAAGGTACCTTCCTGACGCCTAATGGGTACTGACTTTTGCTTGCATTTGTACTGTCGCCCTTGATGCCTAAGATCGAAAATAACTTTGCCTCATGCTCATAGGAAGATGCATCTTGTCCTCATACCCCAAAAATATCAGGTCGGAAAGCAGTATAATGAAGCTGTGGA
>JBAUMA010000296.1:0-10102 GCA_049578485.1 Specibacter sp. | reverse complement strand
CTTGGTTGACGTTGTTTCCATAGGGGCAGAAAAGGAAGAATCCACCCTCGTTGTTGTGGCTGAGGTTGTATTGGAAGATTGCGTTGACGTTGCCGCCGTCGCTGTCGTACGCCATGCCGTCCAGATGGCCCTTGCCGCCCGAAACATCGTTGAACTGGGCCAGGAATCCGTTGCTGTTGAAGCTCCACAGTCCGGCGTTGTAGGCCTTGGAGCGAACATTGAAGCCCTTGATGACGTTGTTTTCCGCGACGGCATTCTCGGTGGTGTTCAGCACAATTCCATCACCGCCAATGTTGCTCAGTGAATTGCCATTGATCACTACATTGCTTGCCGGGAGCCAGTTGGGCGTGCCCGTGCAGGCCAGTTCGGCCCGGCAGGACCAGGTGCTGAGCTGGAGCACCAGGGCCTGCCTGTCGATGTTGGCCAAGGTGTTGTTGGTGATGTGGACATCGTTGAAGGTGGTGGGCGTGGTGGTTCCGGTGACCGTGAAGGCGATGCCCTGTGAGCCGGTTGGCCCCTTGGTGTCGTCTCCCCACACATCGTGGATGTAGAGATTGTTCAGGACATAGCCGTTGCCCGTGCCGAAGTCCTCCAGCTGGACGGTGATGCCACGGCGGTTGGTGCCGGGATTCGCCGCATTGGTGACCTCCAGGTCCGTCAACGTGATGTATTGCTCGTTGAAGACGTGAACGGCAGTGGCGGCTCCGTTGCCATCAATCACCGCCCTAGCGGCGGAGCTTCCGTAGGCACCAATGACGATCGGCGCCGTCGAACTTCCCGAACCCTGCGGACTCAGGGTCCCCAGACAGCTGGTTCCCTTTTTGAACAGGAGGCTGTCGCCTGGGCCCATGGTCAGCGCGCCGGCCTGCGTCAGGGAATTGAACGGCGAGGCCTGCGCACCACTCCCGGCTGCCGCTGCGGAACAATCCACGTAGTACGCCTGTGGGTTGCCGGGGGACGCCATGGCGGACACCGCACCGCCCATGTGGATGGCGGCAAGGGCGGCCACAACGGCCAGGGTTTTGCGTCCGGCGGGGAACTTCATGTGTTTCTCCTTGAGCTTCGTTGCCAACGGGAAGTAACGCAGATGCACGGTAGGGATTTAGCTAGAGGGCCAGCAGCTTCCGTTCCTCGCGGCGCTTCTTCTGCTCCGCAGGGTTGGGAACCGGCGACGCCATCAGCAGGCGGCGGGTGTACGGATGGGCCGGGCGCTCGGTGACCTGGCCGGCGTCGCCGCACTCAACGATTTCACCGCGGTACATGACGGCCACGCGGTGGCTGATGTGGCGGACCACTTCAAGATCGTGCGAGATGAACAGATAGGCCACTCCTGTGTCTTCCTGGAGTTCCAGGAACAAGTCAAGAATTCTGGCCTGCGTTGACAAATCCAGTGCGGAGACGGGCTCGTCGCACACAATGAGCCGGGGGTTCAACGCGAGCGCCCTGGCAATGGCGACGCGCTGGCGCTGTCCGCCGGAAAATTCGCGGGGCAGCCGCTGGCCGCTGTCGGCCGGCAACTGCACCCGGTCAAGCAGCTGGGCTATGCGGGCGTTGGCCTGGGCCCTGGAGGTGCCGCGAACCCGGAGGGGTTCGGCCAGGATCTCTTCGATGCTCATGGCCGGGTTCAGGGACGTGTAGGGGTCCTGGAATACCACTTGGAGCTGGTCCGACATCTCCCGGCGCTGCTGCCGGCTCATGGCGGCCAGGTCGCGGCCCTCAAAGATGATCGATCCCTCGGTCACCGGCGCCAAACCCAATACGGCCCGTCCAAGGGTGGTCTTGCCGGACCCCGACTCCCCGACCAGGCCCAGAGTCTCGCCCTTGGCAACCTCCAGGTTGATGCCCTGCAACGCACGGAAGGGCTTCTTGCCCCAGCCGCGCATGGGGAATTCGGTCACCAGGTCCTTGATCTCCAACAATTTTTCGCTCATGCTGATGCCTCCAACGGCAGTTCCAAATCAACTAGGCGGGTGCGCGGTTCCCGCTCGTGCAGCAGCGAGCCAAGCAGCATCCGGGTGTAGGGGTGCTTCGGGGCCGCAAAGATTTCGGCGACATCGCCGGTTTCCACGATGCGGCCGTGCTGCATCACCGCCACCCGGTCACAGATGTCGGCCACTACGCCAAAGTTGTGGGTCACCAGCAGCAATGCCATGCCGCGTTCCTGCTGCAGGCTGCGCAACAGGTCAAGCACCTCGGCCTGGACGGTGACGTCCAGGGCCGTGGTCGGCTCATCGGCCACCAACACCTTGGGCTCGCAGGAGACCGCCCCGGCGATGAGGACGCGTTGTGCCATGCCGCCGGAAATCTGGTGCGGATAGGACTTGAAGGTCCGTTCCGGATCGGCAATGCCCACCCGTTCCAGGAGCGCCATGGCCCTGGCCTTGGCCTCTGCACGGCTCAGGCCCATGGTCCGGCGCAGTGGCAGGGTCAACTGTTGCCCCACCGTGAAGGAGGGGTCGAGGTTGGACATCGGTTCCTGGGGAATGTAGGCCAGGGTGTCCCCCAGTAAGGCCCGACGCCGGCCTGCCGGAAGTTTTGCGCGGTCCTGGCCATCGATCACGATGGATCCGCCAAGGATCAAGGCCTCACGCGGCAGCAGGTCAAGGACAGACCACGCGGTTTGTGTTTTTCCTGAGCCCGACTCGCCCACGAGTCCGAGGACCTCGCCGGGACGCACGGCCAGGTCCACGCCGTGCACCACGGTGGTGACCCCATCGGCGCTGGGGTAGCCGATGCGCAACCCCTCTACCCGCAGCACGGCATCCGGCACGACAGCCGAAACATTCTCACCAGCCGTTTCCCTGGACGCGGCGGCGTGGGCCGCGGTGTCGTGGGACGCAGCGGCAGCCAACGCGGCCGCCGTCGTGCGCTTCCTGCCGGCCTTGGCCGCGGGCCTGTCTTCCAGCGCATCCCGCAGGCCGTTGCCGAACAGGATCAACGCCGCGTTCACAACGCCCAGGGCTATGCCCGGCCACAGCATCAAGGCCGGTCCTACGTAGAGGTTGACCATGGCCTCGTTGAGCATGGTTCCCCATGACGCAATCTGGGTGTTGGCCAAGCCCAGGAATTCCAGTCCCGACTGGACGCCAATGGCGACCACTCCGGTCAATGCCACATTGATGATGATGGGCGCCCGTACTGCGGCAAGGACGTGGCGCAGCACAATGCGAATATCACTCAGGCCGGAGACTCGCGCCGCATCCACGTACAGTTCGTGGCGCACACCCACCACAATGGTGCGGGTCAGGCGGTGGAATCCGGGGGCCAGGTGCAGGCCAAGGACCACCATGCTGAGCCAGAGAATGTTGCCAAAGGCGGCCCGGACGGCCAGCAGGATCATGATGTTGGGCAAGGCCATGACCAGGCTGGTGGTCCACTCGGAGAGGACGTCAAACCACTTGCCGTAGAAGCCGGAAAACAAACCCGTCAATACGCCAACCACGGTTGCAACGCTCAGGGCCAGGGCGGCGGCACCCAGCGTCACGCGTCCGCCGAAAAGCAGGCGGGCAAAGATGTCGCGGCCGGCGCTGTCGGCACCCAGCCAATGCGCGGAGCTGGGTCCGGCCAGGGCATCGGCCAGGACTCCGACGTTCGGGTCGTAGGGGGTCAGCAGGGGCGCCGCCAAGGTGGCAACCACCACCGCGAGCAGCAGGATCAGTGCCGTCAGGGCAAGGGGTGCATGCAGGAGCCGATGCCAGGTGCCGCGGCGGGCCAGGGTGGCGGACACGGCGGGGGCAGGAATGGTGCTCATGAGAGTCGTACCTTCGGATTGAGCCAGCCGTTGACCAGGTCCACGGCAATGTTGACGATGACAACGATGATCACGGCGATGATCACCGTTCCCATGACCACGGGAATGTCCCCGCTGGTGGTTGAAGTAACCGCCAGCGAGCCAATACCCGGCAGGGCAAAGATCTGCTCGATCATGACCGCCCCGCTCATGAGTGCGATGAAGTTCAGCGAGACGATTGTCAGCGTTGGCGGTGCCGCGTTGCGGAGGACGTGCCGCAGCAGCACGAGCCATTCGGGCAGGCCGCGGCTGCGCAGGGTTCGGATGTAGTCCTTCTCCAGGGTGGCGATGGTGGCGCTGCGAATCTGTTGCGACAAGCCGGCTATCGCACCCAGGGCCAGGGAGAAGACGGGAAGCACCAAACTGAGGAACCAGCCAACCGGGTCCTGGGTGAACGGAACATAGCCCGTCGCGGGGAGAACACCTAAGTTGATAGCAATGAAAACCACCAGGACAAGGGCCAGCCAGAAACCGGGGAACACCAGGCCTCCGATGGAAATGACCTGAACCACGCGGTCAAGGACTCCACGCCGGACACCTGCCGCCATGCCGATGGCCAGCGACACGGCGACCGACACGACGATGGTTCCGATGGCCAGGGACAAGGTCACCGGAATCCGGTTCAGGATCAGGAAGCCCACGGATTCGCCGTCGCTCCAGGAATTGCCCAGGTCGCCGCGGACGGCATGGGAGAGCCAGCCCCAGTACTGGACGATTCCCGGCTTGTCCAAACCGAGTTCAACTGTTTTGCGGGCCACCAGGTCCGGGGTGGCATCCGGTCCCAGAATGATTTGGGCAATGTGCGCGCTGTTGATGAGCATCAGCAGGTACACCACAAAAGAGGCGGCAATGATGAGTAATACTCCGGCGCCCAATCGGCGCGCAACGTAGGGGAACATGGGTCTAACTCCTGAAAGTCCTGGCGCCTGGGCCGTGCGTCACTTGGCGGGAGTGAAGTTGTAGATCGAGGGAACGGCCTGGCCGGATTGCGCCACCACGGCAACCTTGTTGCTTGTGTAGTACGGCTGGGTGACACGGAAGAACGGTGCAAACCACGCCTGGTCAACCAGGTACTGGTTGAGTTCCTGGTATTCCGGGCCGGCCGCGTCGGCCGTGGCCAGCTTGATCTTGCCGAGCAATGCCTCAAGCTTTGGATCCGTTGACTTGAGCACGTTCCAGGCGGCGTTGGGCGCGATGACCTGGGTGACCGCACCCCAACCAACGGCCGGCTGCCCAAAGCCCGCGAAAACTGCCGGGTACTTGCCCGACTGCTGGTCAGCCTGGAAGGAAGCAGCCGGTACATCGACCCAATCAACCTTGATGCCCACCTGGGCCAGCCCGTCACGCAGCACGGGTGCGATGGCCGGATCCATGCTGGAGGAGGAAGGCATGGTGAGGGTGAATCCGTTGGCGTAGCCGGCTTCCGCCAGCAGCGACTTGGCCTTGGCGATGTCGAAGCCGTACGCGCCGTCAAGGTCCTTGACGTAGGCGCTGGACTTGGGGCTGAAGATTTGGCTGGTGACCTCACCCAGGCCCAGGCCTACCTTGTCCAGGATGGTCGCCTTGTCGATGGCGTAGTTGATGGCCTGGCGAACCCTGGGGTCCTTGAGCGCCGGGGCAAGGGTGCCGGCCCGGTCAAAGAAGGTCAGCCCCTGCCAGTCACCCGGGTATTCCAGGACGTTAATCTTGGACTTCTTGGCTTCGGCCACCGTTTTGGCCGTTGCGATCATGCCGTCAATCTGGCCCGAGCGAAGCGCATTGATGCGTGCGTTCTCGTCCTTCATGGGTTTGATGACAATCGTGGCGAACTGCTGCAGGTCCTTGTTCCAGTAGTTGGCGTTCTTGACGAAGGTGTACTGGGCCCCGGGGGTGGTTTTGGAGCGGTCAAGCGTATAGGGACCGGAGCCCACCGGCTGGGTGTTGATGGTTGCGCTGGTGAACTGCTTGGGTGACTGCATGTAACCGCTGGGGCCGCCGAGGTTCACGATCAGGCTGGGATCCTGCGTGCTGAGCTTCAGGACCAGGGTGGTTGCGTCCTTGGCCGTGACCGAATCAAGGGAGGCCAGCTGGGCTTGCAACGGGCCGCCTGCCGTCTTGAAACGGTCAAGGTTTGCCTTGGCCGCCGTCGCGTTGAACGCCTCACCATCACTGAACTTGACGTCGTCGCGCAGCAGGAAGGTCAGCTCGGTGTTGTCCGCGTTGTAGCTCCAGGATTTGGCCAGCATGGGGCCGGGCTGGCCGTCCGTCATGCGGCGGATCAGGGTGTCAAAGACGGGCTGGAAGTACTGGACGAACTGGGCCTCGCGTGACTGGGCCGGGTCAAAGGACAATGGCTCGACGCCGGCCCCAAGCGTCAGGGTCTGTTCACCGGCCTTGGCACCGGCGCCCGCCTTGTTGCTGCTGCAGGCGCTGATGCCCAACAAGACAGTTCCGGCTGCAAATCCCTGTAAGACACTGCGACGTGAAATCACGATTGCTCCTTAGGCGGTCCATGATTCCGGCAATTACACATCTGGATACCGGAACTATGTTCATGCGTTCATAGTTTTTTGAAGTCTTGCCCTTTATCTCGGGCTTGCACTAGTATCATAAACATATAGATACGTGAGGGGCAACACATTGTGAAGAAACTTGAATGCATCATCCTGGGGCGGCTGGCAACCAACCCGATGTCCGGCTATGACCTGTACAAATGGATGTCCAAGGAGGCGCCCTACTTTGGCTACAGCCCCAAACCGCCGCAGATCTACCGCCAACTCAATGATTTCCATGCGAAGGGGTGGGTTGAGGTCACCGTTGACCAGCGCGGCTCCGGCCCCGACGCCAAGGTGTACACGCTGACCCCCGCCGGGGTTGCCGCGTTCCTGGGTTGGGCCATGTCCGAGCACACCCCCACCATTCGCCCCCTGGAAGCGGATTTCCAGATGCGGATGCTCCTCGGCGGCGTGGTCGGCCCGCAAGCCGCCATGGACGTGCTGGAAAGCGAACTCAACTACCGGCGTCGCCAGCAATCCGAAAGCCGGCCCTATGAGGCGCCGGTGGATCTGGGCGAGGCGGCCATCCCTGTCGACGCCGGGTGGCAGGCCGAACTGGTCAGGTTGGTCGGCGAGCGCTCCTTCCTGCTGGGCCAATCGAACCTTTCCTGGCTGGAGATGGCCCATGCGCGCCTCGCGGCCTACATAGAAGAACATGACAACGCTGACGCACAGGCGCAGCGGAATGGGGACGAAGAGCAATGCGGGTAATTTACGTCGACGTCGACACCCTGCGGCCGGATCACACGGGGCCGTACGGCTACGAACGGCGCATCACGCCGCACCTGGACGCGTTTGCCGAAGGGGCAGCCGTCCTTGAAAGTTACTACGCTTCGGACTCGCCCTGCCTGCCCTCACGCACGGCCCTGACCTCGGGCCAATTCGGCATCACCAATGGCGTTGTTGGCCACCATGGCAGCGCCGCGCGTTTCAGGATCGACGCCGGCCACGGCACGGAACCGGGACGCCCCCTCCTCGGCCAGCACCTGGGCGCCCACGGCTACCTCACGGCCTGCGTTTCCTCCTTTGCCGAGCGACACCGGGCCTGGTACTTCCTGGGCAACTTCCGCGAGTCGATTCGGGCCACGCCCGACGTGGGCGACGAACCCGCCAACATCATCACCGACCGGGCCCTGGAATGGATCGCCGGGCACCAGGACAATCCCGATTGGTACCTGCACCTGACCTATTGGGATCCGCACATGGACTACCTGCAGGACAAGGAGTGGACCGAGCGTGCGGAGGCGGCGGGCCCCGCGCCCACCTGGCCCGACCAGGACGCCATTGATGGGCACGCCGAAGTCTACGGGCCACGCTCGGCCCTGGATTTGATGTACTCCGACGGCATGATCGAGAACCGCTCCCCCGACAACGCGCCCCAGGCCATTCGCACCCGGGACGACTACGAACGGCTCATCAACGGCTACGACGGCGCCATCATGTACTGGGACAGCCAGTTTGGCCGCCTGCTGGAAGGCATCAAGGCCCTTGGTTTGGACGAGGACGTGGCGATCATCGTCAGCGCCGACCACGGCGAGTCTTTTGGTGAACAGGGCTCCTACGCCGAACACGGCCTGGCCAACGAGCCGGTCCACCACCTGCCCATGATCATCAAGTGGCCGGGGTTGACCGACGACGGCCCGGTGCAGATTCGAACCGACGCCCTGGTCTACAACATCGACTACGCGCCCACGCTGTGCGAGCTCCTCGGATTGCCGATCCCCGCTAAATGGCAGGGGACAAGCTTTGCCAAGGTGTTGCATCGCGAGGAATTTGAAAGCCGCGAATACCTGGTCATGGGCCACGGCGCCCACACCTTCCAAAGGGCAGTCCGCGACCGCGACTACCTGTACATCCGCACCTACCACCCCGGAGCCTTCAGGGCGGAGTGGGAGTCACTGTTCAATGTCACGACAGACCCCTTCCTCACTGAAAATCTCCTGGACACGGAGCCTGCAATGGTGGTGCTGATGCGTTCCCGGCTTGCCGAGTGGTGGAACCGGTACGCCGGGATGCCGGGCTCGGCGCCCGATCCCATGCAGTCCGCGCTTCAAGAGGGGCCCGCGCTTTACAACGATCCCGTGATTTACATGGAGCATCTGCGCCGCACGGGGCGTTCACACCTGGCCGATGATCTCTTTGCCCGGTTGAACCCGAACAACGGCGCCGTCCCCACCTCATGGGAGGCCCCGCCCATCGCGCAGAAAACGGGCAAGGTCGGCCATCTCTTGGATCCCATCATTCCCAGTACGCGGACGGAGCTCTTCCAGCCGGCTGCGGGCCGGCCGCAAGCCGCCGGCGTCGTACGTTGAAGCCCGAGCTGACCGCATGAAGCTGGAGATCGCCGTGGTCAGCGCCCAGGGCGCGGCCATAGCGGCCGAGGAGGGAGCAGACCGCATAGAGCTGTGCACCAGTTTGGAATTGGGTGGCTTGACCCCGAGCCAGGGCCTGTTGGAACTCAGCGCCCAATGCGTTGCGGGGCGGCTTCAAATCCACCCGCTGGTGCGCTGCCGCCCGGGCGATTTCATCTACTCCGCACTTGAGCTGGAGACAATGACGCGGGATGCCGCCCGACTGTTGAACCAGGGGGCAAGCGGGGTGGTTTTCGGCGCCCTATTGCCCTCGGGCGCCATCGATTGCACGGCATCACGGCGGTTTGTCGAGTCGGTGCTGGCCGTCAATCCGGCCGCCCAGCTGACGTTCCATCGGGCCATCGACTCGTCAAACATTGATGAAGCGGCCGTGGAGACGCTCATTTCCCTTGGATTTACCCGCGTCCTCAGCTCGGGCGGAGCCCCTGCTGCCGGTGACGGATTGGCCACCCTGGCGGCGATGAAGGCATGTGCCGCCGGACGGCTTGAAATCATGGCCGGCGGCGGACTCCTGGTCTCCAACATCCCTTCGATGGAAGCGGCCGGGATGTCAGCCGTCCACCTTTCCGCCAAGGAAATGATCAATGACGGCGGGCCGGAGGCGTACATGGTCACGAACCGGGACATTGTGCGCCAGGCCCGCCAGGCCGTCGATGCCTCCGCGAGTGTCACCGCGGTCCACTAGCTCACACCAGCAAGAGCTCCGAATGTTCGAGCATTTGTGGAGCCACAGCCGCCCCAATTGCCGCTAGGAAAGGTGGGCGCGCGTCACGTAGGATCCTGCAGGCCCGGACGGCTGGGCGGAGGTGGTCACGTAGCTGCCCACGTGGCCGGTTTGGGGCGCACTCGTTGTGACATAGCTGCCCACCCGGCCCGAACGCGGTGCGTCAGTGGTCACATAGCCGCCCGCAGAGGTGTGGACAGGAGCCATGGTCTGGAGCGACTCGTCCAGGAAGAAGCGGACGAAGGGATTTCGGGGTGCAATAAATGAAGTGTTCAAGGAAATTCCTTAGGGTTGCATGGTGAGGGCGCAACAAAAGGCGCCACGTCAGATGGTTTAAGCCGGCGGCCGGGAATGCTGCCGGAAAAGTTGTCGCCAGTGCGACAGGTTATGGGGCGTCGGTGACCAGTTGGCACGTGGAGCACAGGCCCCAGAAGGTGATCTCCGCGGTCTTGACCGCAAAGCCGTTCATATTCGACGGCGTGAGGCAGGGACTCTCCCCGATGACGCAATCCACGTCCTCGACGCTCTTGCAATTGAGGCACACCATGTGGTGGTGGTTGTCTCCCACGCGGGCCTCGTAAAGGGCCGCCGAGCCGGCCGGCTCGATCTTGCGCACCAAGCCGGCCGCGACCAGCGCAGCCAGCACGCCATAAACGGCCTGCAGGGACGTCTTGGGCAATGA
>JBAUMA010000295.1:0-5636 GCA_049578485.1 Specibacter sp. | reverse complement strand
CAGCGACTCCTCGGTGATGGCAGTGCCGGAGAGCTTGCCGACGCCGGCCAGCACCAGCACCTTCGCGCCGGTGTCGGGCAGGCCGGGCAGGCGCATGACCTGGTCGGCGGCGCCCGTCACGCCCAAGGCGGCCAGGGAAGCCTTCAACGAGGTGACGGCCGTGGCCGACAAGGGGGAGTCGAGGATGACCGGGCCGTCGGCACCCTTGCCGACGCCGATGACGAGTGCATCGGCGGTTACCTTTTTGAGGTCTGCGCTGATGACGTTGAAAGTGATGTTGTGGCTGGCACTCACGGTGAATAAATCCTCACGTTTGGTGATGGTGGAAAAGGTGACGCTGCTAACGATCGTAGCCTCAACGCCCGGCTCGTGCGCGACGCCGCCGGGCCACCGCGGCAGCTTCCGTGCGGGCACGCTGGGGTACCGTATGAGCCATGAGTGTAATTGCCGAGGAACTACTGCACGGACCCCTGCACCAGTGGCATGTTGACCACGGCGCCAAGATGGCCGAATTTGGCGGCTGGTTGATGCCTCTGCAGTACGACGGCGGCGGAGTCGTGTCTGAGCACACAGCAGTGCGCACCATGGTGGGCCTCTTCGACGTCTCCCACCTGGGCAAGGCCGAAATCCGGGGCGCCGGTGCTGTGGAGTTCGCCAACCGCTGCCTCTCCAACGACTTGGGCCGCATCAAGCCCGGCAGTGCCCAGTACACGCTGGCCCTGACCGACGCCGGGACGGTCATCGATGACCTCATCGCGTACCTGCGCGCCGACGATGACGTGTTCCTGATACCCAACGCCGCGAACACCACTGCCGTGGTGGCTGCCCTGGAAGCCGCCCGCGAGGCCGAGGGGGCCGCCTTTGACATCACGAACTTGCACCGCGGTTTTGGGGTTTTTGCCCTGCAGGGTCCCGCATCGGCTGCCGTCATGGCCGCCCTGGGGCTGCCGCAGCCCGCCGACTACATGTCCTTCGTGGATGCGACCGTCACGATCAACGGCAACTCCATTGAGCTGACCATCTGCCGCACGGGTTACACGGGCGAGCACGGCTACGAGATCGTGCCCCGCTGGGAGGACGCTTCCACGGTGTGGGAGGCACTGGCCGCGGCGGTCGAAGCTGCTGGCGGGAGGGCTGCCGGGCTGGGCGCCCGCGACACCCTCCGCACCGAAATGGGCTATGCCCTGCACGGCCATGAACTCTCCACCGACATCACCCCGGTGGAAGCCGGTGTTGGCTGGGCCGTGGGCTGGAAGAAGGATGCGTTTTGGGGCAAGGAGGCACTCACGGCGCAAAAGGCAGCCGGTGCGCCTCGCAAATCCGTGGGCTTGCTGGCCACCGAACGCGGCGTGCCCCGAGCAGGCGTCAACGTGCTCGACGCCGGCGGTGCCGTTCTGGGCCAAACCACCTCCGGCACCTTCTCACCCACCCTGGCCAACGGCGTCGCTCTTGCCCTGGTTGACCCGGCCGTCCAGCTGGGGGACGCCCTGGCCCTGGACATCCGCGGCCGCCGGCTTGGCGTCACGGTGGTCAAACCGCCCTTCGTCCAGGTGAACGTCAAGGCCTGACAAGGCCGCCGCGCCAAACATCAACAGCACGCCAGCCACGGTGCCCGGAATGTTTCCGGGCACCTTTGGTGTTGTGCTGGTTAGAGTCTTAACCGTAAGGAAAACCATGAACGCCATCGAGTACGTCCCTTTCCAGGACCCCGAATCCCTCTACGCCCTCAACGAGGTGCTGCTGGCGGCGGAGGACCTGTGCGGGCTGAACCTGTTGATGTCCTTCACCGGGTTTGCCGACGCGGGACATGTGGTCAGCCAAATCTCCGGCGAGCTGACCGACAACCTGGCGGCCGAGCCCGTGGCCGTCTTCGACATTGACCAGCTCATCGACTACCGCTCCCGGCGGCCGCGCATGACCTTTAGCGAGGACCACCTCAGCGACTACCAGGCGCCATCGCTGGTGCTTTACCGGATGGTCGATGCCCTCGGCAAGCCGTTCCTGTTCCTGACGGGCAGCGAACCGGACCTGCAATGGGAGCGGTTCACCCTTGCCGTGCTGGGCCTGGTGCGCCGGCTCGATGTGAACCTGACGGCGTGGGTGCACTCGGTGCCGATGCCCGTGCCGCACACCCGGCCCATCGGTGCCACGGTCCACGGTAACCGGCCCGAGCTCATCGAGGGCATCTCGGCGTGGAAGACCACCCTGGAAATTCCCGCCGCCATTGGACATGTGCTCGAATACCGGCTCGCCGCCGAGGGACGCAACGTGGTGGGCTACGCCATCCACGTCCCGCACTACCTTTCCGACGCCGAATACCCGCCCGCCGCCGTCGCCGGCCTGGAATACCTGGGGGCGGCGGCCTCGCTCATGCTGCCCAGTGACCGGCTGCGCGAGGCCGGCCGGGCCGTGGAACGCCAGATCACCGAACAGGTGGAAGGCTCCGCCGAAGTTGCCGCCGTGGTGGCCAACCTGGAAAAGCAGTACGACGAGCACACCGATGGAACGGCCCGCCGCTCCCTGCTGGCCGGGGACAATGACGAACTGCCCGGCGCCGACGAACTGGGTGCCGCCGTCGAGGCCTACCTGGCAAGCCGCGATTCCGGCACGACCGGAGACGCCCGCCCCGGCATGGGGTGATTCGGACATAGGCTGGGGGAGTGGATAGCAAACGCGCATGGTTGGTCTGGAGTGCGGGCGTCTTCGCCTACCTCATCGCGGTGACTCAACGCACCTCCTTTGGTGTCGCCGGGTTGGAGGCAACGCAACGGTTTAGTGCCAGTGCCTCGGCCCTTTCGGCGTTCACCGTCATCCAGCTGCTGGTGTACGCGGTGCTGCAAATTCCCGTGGGCGTGCTGGTGGACCGGCTCGGTCCGCGACTGATGGTCGCGGCGGGTGCCGGGCTCATGGCCGTCGGGCAAATACAGTTGGCGGCCGCCACGTCCGTGCCGGAAGGCGTGGTGGGCAGGGTGTTCGTGGGTGCCGGGGACGCCATGACGTTCATTTCCGTGATCCGCCTGATCCCCGCCTGGTTTCCCTCCCGCCGGGTGCCGCTGCTGACCCAGCTCACCGGCCAGCTTGGACAGTTTGGCCAATTGGTCTCGATTGCTCCCTTTGCGATTGTGCTGCACACCTGGGGCTGGAGCCCGGCGTTCCTGGGCCTGGCGGCACTGGGTGTGCTGGCCTGCGTGCTGTCCGCGGCCATGCTGCGCAACTCACCGGCGGACCCCGGTGCAGCGGTACCGCAAATTGGCATCAGGGAGACCGGGGCGGATCTTGCCAGGGCGTGGCTGCAACCCGGGACCCGGCTGGGCATGTGGAGCCACTTCGCCACACAATTTGCCGGCAACGTCTTCGTCATGACGTGGGGATACCCGTTCCTGGTGTCGGGCCAGGGGCTGGACCCGGCCGAGGCCAGTGTGTTGCTGAGCCTGTTCGTGGTGGTGGGCATCATTTGCGGTCCCATGCTGGGTGGCTGGGTGGGCCGGCACCCGCTGCGGCGCTCCACCATGGTGCTGGGCGTGACCTTGGCCATCACGGCCGCCTGGGCGTCAGTGATCCTTTACCCCGGGCCGGCGCCCCTGTGGCTGCTGGTGGTGTTGGTGCTGGTCCTGGCCTTGGGCGGGCCCGCCTCGATGATCGGCTTTGACTTTGCCCGCACGTTCAACCCCTCGCACCGGATTGGCACGGCCACCGGCATTGTCAATGTTGGCGGCTTCTTCGCCGCCCTCGTGACCATGTACGTGGTGGGGCTGATCCTTGACCTGCTAAACCACAGCGGCTTCTCCGGCGGGAACTTGTACTCCCTGGACTCCTTCCGCATCGCACTCTCCTTCCAATTCGTGGTCCTGGCCATCGGCATGGTGGCGGTCATCGCCGTCCGCCGCGAGGTCCGCCGGCGCATGGCCCTGGCCGGGGAGGTGGTGCCGCCGCTGCGTGCTGCCCTGGCCGACAATCGCCGCCGGCGGGCCCAATACAAGAACGAACTCCGATCGGGGCGTGCTGCACGGAAAGATTCCTCCGACTAAGTACAACCAGGTGCCATCCGGGGCTGTGTTATCCACAGATCCGGCCATTTTGCGTGCGGGTCCCTGTTGCGCGGCCGCCGGCCGGGACAGCCTTGAGGCATGAGAGAACAAGACAAGCTCAAAGTCAGTGCCGGCGAGGACCTGCTGGCCTTCATTCCCCACATCGTGGGGTACTGGCCGGAGAACAGCCTGGTGTGCATCGGCATGTGCGGCAAGTCCCTGAGGGCCACCATGAGGCTTGACCTTCCCCCGGAAGGCACGGCGGAGTTGGACGGCTTTGCCGCGGTCGCCGCCGCCCAACTGTCCAGCGATGCGGAAGCCGACGGCGTCCTGCTCGCCTTTTTCGCCGGCCGCGAATGGAATGAGCCCGAGCATTGCCCGCACGGGGTCCTGTACTGCGCCCTGGGGGAGGCCTTTGCCGAGGCCGGCCTGCCCGTACGTGACGCCTGGTATGTGGGGCCCTCGCATTGGCGCAGCATTGAATGCCGCAATCCCTCCTGCTGCCCGTGGCCCGGACGGAGCAACACTAAAATCACCGGCAGCTTTGTCAATGCCGAACTTGTGTACAGGGGGAGCGCCGTTGACGGCAACCCGCGGGACAGGGTGCCGGGCATGACGGCCGTGAAGGACCACCGCTTTGCCGAAACGGTCCGCGTGGCGGCGGAATCGTTCCTGGCACCGCTTGGACAGGCCGGGCTTGCCGCAAACCAGCTCGGTGTGACACTTGGCGCCTGGGAGCGGGCCCTGGCGCACTGGCCCGAACGGCCGAATGCATCCATGGCCGCGTACCTGCTCGCCAGCCTCGGTGGCGCGCCCGTGCGGGACGCTGTCCTTGTGTCCCTGGCCACCACCCCGGAGATGGCGCTGGCCGGTGTGCTCGGCGTCGGGCAGCTGCAAGGGGACGTTGGAGAGCCGGTGGTTCCGTCCACCTGGTTTGGCGGGAACCAGTGCGCAGGCTGGGACATTGGGATCCTCTGCGAATCCGAGACCGCCATTTGCGCCGCGGGCCGCGTCTATGGCGACGTTCTGCTCGGCGGAAGCCCCGAGGCGGGCCATCCCGCCTGCTCGCCGAACTGGTCGCGGTTGGATGTGGCCGAGGAACTCCTGCTGTTCCTGGCCGGCTCCATCACCGGTCCCGGCAAGGCGCCCGTGCTGTGCATGTTGGGGTGGATCCAGTGGTGCAGGGGCCGTGGAAGCTGGGCCGGCACCTATTTCAACGCTTCGCTGGAGGCGCTGCCCGGCTACCGGCTGGCACAACTTCTGGAACGGCTGCTGGACGCCGGGTGCATCGCCGCATGGGCCAAGGACAAGCAAACGGCATGGCCCGGGTACAGGAGCCGGGAAGAGGCCGCCTGAGCCGGGCTGGATGGCATGGTGTGCTGCGCCACGCCGGGCCCGGCCCCTGTGCCCGGTAAGCAAGGCGTCCGGGGAATCCATGAGAGAATGGGAGTCGCGACCCGGTTGGGTCCGTGTTTTACGCAGCACCTGGTGCTGGCGGGTTTGTGGGATGACACTGTGCGTGACGGCGGGAACAATGCCGGGGCGTGGGGAGTTATACCAACAGACCCTCCACCTGCCGGCGATGCGTAAAAGCAACACGGACTTGAC
>JBAUMA010000294.1:0-23244 GCA_049578485.1 Specibacter sp. | reverse complement strand
CCAACGGTAACCTTGGCCCGATCGATTCCTCGCGTATCCCGCGCTACGCGGGCGCAGCCACCTACGCGCGCCTCCCGCGCCTGGACCAGGTCGCCAAGGCCGATGTCGCCGTCGTCGGCGTCCCCTTTGACAGCGGCGTTTCCTACCGCCCCGGCGCCCGCTTTGGCGCCAACCATGTGCGCGAAGCCTCCCGCCTGCTGCGCCCGTACAACCCGGCCTGGGATGTCTCCCCGTTTGAGAACTGCCAGGTGGCCGACGCCGGCGACATGGCAGTGAACCCCTTCAACATCAACGAGGCCATCGAGACCATCCAGCAAAACGCGCTGGACCTGACGGCCGGCGGCGCCAAGCTGCTGACCATCGGTGGCGACCACACCATCGCCCTGCCGCTGCTGCGCGCCGCCGCCGAGCGTGCCGGCGAGCCCGTCGCCATGCTTCACTTCGACGCCCACCTGGACACCTGGGACACCTATTTTGGCGCCGAATACACGCACGGCACACCCTTCCGCCGCGCAGTGGAGGAGGGCATCCTGGACACCGAGGCCATCTCCCACGTGGGAACCCGCGGCCCGCTGTACGGCAAGAAGGACCTCGATGACGACCACCGCTTCGGCTTCGGCATCGTCACCTCCGCCGACGTCTACTACCAGGGCGTGCTGGAAACCGTGGCCAAGATCCGCGACCGGATCGGCAACCGCCCCCTCTACATCTCCGTGGACATCGACGTCCTGGACCCCGCCCATGCCCCCGGCACCGGCACCCCCGAGGCCGGCGGCATCACGAGCCGTGAACTGATCGAGATCATTCGCGGATTCCGCGGCATGAACCTGGTCGGCGCGGACATCGTGGAGGTTGCCCCCGCCTATGACCACGCCGAAATCACCGGCATCGCCGCCAGCCACGTCGGCTACGAGCTGGTCACCCTCATGGCCGACAACCACGTTGCCGGCGACCGCTTCGGCGCCCCCAACGGTTATGCCGCCCAGGCCCTGGATGCAGAAGAACGACGCCGGCCGGCCGGGTTCGCCCCCACCGCCACCGACGGCGGTGCCAAGTGACCGACCTCCAAAACCCCGTGGTGGAAACCGCCGTCGAGACTCCTGTCCAGCGCAACGGTGGCGATCTCGTCGTCGAAACCCTTGCCGCCCTCGGAGCCAAGACCGTCTTCGGCATCCCGGGGCAGCATGCGCTGGGCCTGTTCGACGCACTGAGCCGCTCACCCCTGCACTTTGTCTCCTCACGGGTGGAGAACAACTCCGCGTTCGCCGCGGACGGTTACTCCCGCGCCACGGGCGAGGTTGGCGTTTTGTTCCTCTCCACCGGCCCCGGCGCCCTCACGGCGCTGGCCGGTCTGCAGGAGGCCTACGCTACGGGCGTGCCGATGATCGTGGTAGCCAGTCAGATCCCGCTCGAGGGTCTGGGTGCCCGCCGCAAGGGCATGCTGCACCAGCTCGATGACCAGAAGGCCTCCGCCGCCAACGTCACCAAGAGCCAGCGGCTCATCCAACACGCCTCCGGCATCCCCTCGGCCATCCAGGATGCATGGACCGAAGCCGTATCCTCCCCGCAGGGCCCCGTATGGCTTGAAGTGCCGCAAAACGTGCTGCTGGATCCGATCTTCGTGCCCGCCGTCGAGGACGCACTGGCAGACCCCTTCGACAATCCGCCGCGCGTGGAACTGGTCCGCGAGGCCGTGAAGTGGCTTTCCGCCGCCGAACGCCCCGCCATTGTGGCCGGCGGCGGCGTGCGCCGCGGCAAGGCCGAAGCGTCCCTGTTGTCGCTGGCCGAAAAGCTCAACGCACCCGTAGTCAGCACACCCGGCGGCAACGGCGCGTTTCCGTGGAACCATGAGCTGTCGCTGCAGTCATGGATGGAGGACCGCTACGTTACCGAGGTCCTGGAGGACGCCGACGTCCTGGTGGTGATCGGCTCCTCCCTGGGCGAGGTGGCCAGCAATTACTTCACCATGGAGCCTCGCGGACGCATCATCCAGATCGACGCCGAACCCCGCGTCCTGGAATCCAACCGCCCCGCCCTGGGCATCCGCGCCGACGCCGGCCAGGCGCTGGCAATGCTGGACGCCGCGTTGACCGAACCACACGGCGAGCGTGCCAACTGGCACGGTGCCACGCCGCAGGAAGTCGTTGCCACGACGCTGGCGAAGGTGCAGGCACGCCTGGACGATCAGGACCTGGGGCTCGAACGGAAGTTCATGGCGGACATCCGCGAGGCCGTCCCGGCGGACATGCAGACGTTCTGGGACATGACCATCTCCGCCTACTGGGGCTGGAGCTGCTGGGATGCCCGCGACGGCCAGTTCCACTCCGCCCAGGGTGCCGGTGGCCTCGGCTATGGCTTCCCGGCTGCCATCGGCGGCGCGCTCGGGCTGCAGAGCATGGGCAAGCCGGCCCGGGTACTTGCGGTGGCCGGCGACGGCTCCTCCATGTACTCGATTGCCGAGCTGGCCACGGCCAAGCAGCACAACGCGCCCGTCACCTGGCTCATTGTGGACGACGGCGGTTACGGGATCCTGCGCGAGTACATGGTCGGCACGTTCGGCAAGGCCACGCACACGGAGCTGGCCCGGCCGGACTTCGTCAAACTGGCCGAGTCGTTTGGCGTTCCCGCCAAGCGCGTGAAGCCCGAGGATGTCGGCGACGCGCTCAAGGAGGGCTTCGCGGCAGACGGGCCCAACGTCGTCGTGGTTGACGTGCTGCTGAAGATGTTCGGCCCCACGCACCTGGGCTGACGGTTCCCCAGGTGCAGGGTTTCGACAGGCTCAATCACCGATGCGGTGGTCGAGCTTGGGCCCACTGGCGAGAGGGACCCGGTTCGAGCTTGCGAGCAGGGGCAGCGCCAGGGGAGCGAGACCCCCGCACCCTAGACTGGGCAGCATGGCACACATTTACCAGGCAACCCTGAGTCCGAACAAGATGGAACTGCTGACCGAATGGCTGCCCGCGCAGCCGTGGTTCCCCGGCGGAGACTCCTCGGCGCTGCGCCAGGTGGGCGCCTACCGCTTCGACGATCCGGCCGGCGAGGTCGGCATTGAAACCATCCTCGTCGCGGCCGGAGATGCTGTGCTGCAGGCGCCGCTCACATACCGCGGTGCGGAGCTTGAGGGCGCCGAACAGTGGCTGGTCGGGACCATGGAACACTCGGTCCTGGGCACGCGCTGGGTCTATGATGCCTGCGCAGACCCGGTCTACGTCGCCGAGCTGGCCGCCGCAGTGCTGTCCGGCCGGGCGCAGGCCGAGGAAATGGTCGACGTCGACGGGAAGTCCGTGCGTCGGGAGCCGAGCGTGCAAGTCCAGGGTTCGGGCTCCGTCGATGCAGAAGTCCCCGCACCGTCAGGCGAGCTGTCCCTTGTCACGTCCGGCTCAGTGACGAGCATCAGTGACGGTGCGCTGGAGCTGTCGGTGGTTCGCGTTCTTGACCTGACCGGCACCTCCGCCGGCCCACGGCAGCTGACCGCCACCTGGGACGCCCAGGACATTCCCGTGCTCCTGGCCCACGCGTAACTTTCGAGCTCGGTGATCGAGCCTGTCGAGATCCAGGCTCAACCACTGGGTTTCGCTGAATCACCGGATCTGGCTTAACCGCCGAAGAGTTCGGCCACGGACAGTGGTTTCCGGCCGGTCAGCTTCTGTACGTCGTTGCTGACCGCCGCCAGTTTCCCGGAGGCGATGGCGGTATAGGTGGACACCCAGGCGTCGTACTGCCAGTCCGGCGCCGGCCACGCCTTGCGGGACTCGTAGGCCTCCGGGATCGTCTCATTGTGAAAGGTGATGTCCCGCCCCTGTGTTTCGCGCAGGATCGCCGCGACCTCCGTCAGCGTCACCGCATCCGGCCCCGTGAGCCCGTAGCTTTTGTGCGCGTGTGGGGCCGGATCTTGCAGGATAGCCACGGCACAGCGGGCCACGTCGGAGCGCGCTACCAGCGAGACCCGGCCTTCGCCGGCCGGACCTCGAATGACGCCGTCGTCGCCCACAAAGTCAGCCATCACATCCGCGTAGAAGTTGTCGCGCAGGAACGTCCAAGCCATGCCGGAAGCTTTGATGTGTTCCTCGGTGGCGTAGTGGTCGCGAGCCAAAGTAAAGGTGGCATCGGCGGCCGCCCCAAGAAACGATGTGTACACAAGATGGTGTACTCCGGCGGCAGCAGCGGCGTCAACGAACGTGCGGTGCTGCTCCAGCCGGTCTTCACTTTCGGCCGCGGACACCATGAGGAGCGTGTCGACACCGGCCAATGCAGTTTCTGCGGCCGCCCCGTCTCCGAAGGAACACACTGCAATCTCGGTATTCTCCAACGACGGCGCCTTTGTCGGATTGCGGACCAGTAACCGTTGCGACAGGCCGGCCTTGGCCAGTTCGGCGGCAACCTGACCGCCCAGGGCGCCGGTGGAGCCGGTCACAGCGAGGCGGGGACGTGCGTTTGTCATGGCTGACCCTCTCAAAAATCCAATGGATGGCTGTGCACTGTTGCTGCCCACCCTATCCGCCGTGCCCGCGCCCGTGAATGGTTCGGGACCACCGGTCCATCCGCCTAGGATTGTTGGATGGCCGCACTCATTGCTCCCGACGCCCGTTTCCACGCCTCCTGGTTGGAGGGCGCGGCAGAGTTCGACGGCGCGCACATGGACGGTGCCGGAGCGGAGACAGTGGCGCTGGCGGAACTGGTGGCTCCGGCAGCGTTCGGCGACTTTGTGGACACGCTGCGTTCCTACGCATTGCCGGAAAGTCCACGGCCCGCCGGCCACGTCCCCTGCACCTATCTGTGGATCGTCGACGGCGACACCTTCATCGGTTCGTTGGCCATCCGGCATGAACTCAACGACTTCCTCCTCGAACTCGGCGGCCACATCGGCTACAGCGTCCGTCCGTCTGCCCGCCGTCTGGGCCACGCGGCTACCGCGCTCAAGGATGCACTTTCTCTTGCCGCCGGTCTCGGGATCGACCGGATCCTCGTCACCTGCGACGAGGACAATGTTGGTTCGCGGGCAACCATTGAAAAGAACGGCGGCGTCCACGAGGACAACCGCGGCGGCAAGCGCCGGTACTGGATCGACGCCCGCTAGCCGGGTCCTAAGGCCGACGACGCCCGTCGGCGGCCGGGTCGTGATTAGGCGACCGCGGACTTCACCACTTCGGTGACTTTCTTTTCAATGGCCGGGCTCCAGGACTGAAGCGCGAATGACACAGGCCAGATCTCGCCGTCGTCGAGGTTTGCGGCATCCTGGAACTCGATGGTCGAGTAGCGGGTGTTGAACTTCCCCGAATTCTTGAAGCAGAAGACCACCTTGCCGTCGTCGTTCGCGTAGGCAGGCATTCCGTACCAGGTCTTGGGCAGCAGCCCGGGCGCGTTCGCCGTCACAACCACGTGGACGCGCTCCGCGATCAAGCGGTCTTCCGGATCCATCTTCGCAATGGCATCCAGGACGGCCTGCAGCCCGTCGGCCTTCTTCGCGCCCTGTTTGCCCTCGGCGCGCAATTCGGCAGCGCGCGTCTTCATCGCGGCATGCTCGGCAGCCGAGAATCCGGTGGATTCCTTCGTGGCATTGTTAGTAGGCATTGTTCGCACTTCCTTTTGTGTGGCGCGGAGCTATTTGCTCCGGCCTTGTGTGAACAGGCTATGCCGACCCGCGCTCCGGCGCTTCTCCATTCCTGCTCAGGTAAGGGGCGTCCCTTTGGTGCGCCTGCTTACCCGGTTCCAAACCGTATGGCCGCCCGGGCGTGGGCCTTGGCGGCTTCCTCGTCGCGGTTCCGGGCCGGCGCGTGCGTTACCAGCGAGTCGAGCAGGTGCTGCGTCACTTGGGCGATCCGGGCCACGGCCTCGTCGAAGGCTTCCTGGTTGGCCTGCGATGGCTTGGTGCTGCCGCTGACCTTGCGAACGTACTGCAGCGCAGCGGCATCCACTTCGGCTGTGGTGGCGCGGGGCTCAAAGTTGTAGAGGGTTCTAATGTTCCTGCACATAGGCCATGGTAGGCACAGCTGTCTCGCAAAATCCAGAATTGAACTTGTTCAAAAAGAGTGCTTTACTCATAATTGAACACGTTCAAAAAGGGGATGGCATGGACAACGCAAAAAGCGCAGCGACGAGGGCACTGGTGCTCCAGACGGCACTGGGCATGTTCCGCACCTTGGGATTTGCCAAGACCACCATGCGCGCCATTGCCGCCGAAGCCGGGGTCTCGCTGGGCAGCGCCTACTACTACTTCGCCTCAAAGGACGAGTTGGTCCTGGAGCTGTACCGGGAGTCCGTGGCTGAGCAGCGCGTGCTGGCATCGAAGGCACTTGCGGGAACCACGGGGCTGGCGGCCAGACTCAAGGCGGCACTTCACACCGGGGTCGACGCACTCACCCCCTACCACCACTTTGGCGGGGCGTTCATCTCCAGTGCGCTGCCGCCACAGTCGGCCGTCAACCCCTTTGGTGAAGCGTCGCGGGAGGCCCGTGAGGACGCCGTCGCCATTTTTGCCGAAGTCATTGAAGGCACCAAGGTTCCCCCGTTCCTTCGCTCGCAGCTGCCGGAACTGCTTTGGCTGGCCTATATGGGGGTGGTCCTGTTCTGGGTGTATGACCGCTCCGAGGACCAGCATCGAACCCGCACGCTCATCGACGGGGCAGCACCGCTGATCGCGAAGTTGGTGAGCTTCTCCCGCTTGCCCGTGGTGAAACCGTTGGTGGAGGAAGCACTGGCGCTCAAAGCCCGGGTACAGGCATGAAAACCGCTGTCATCGCCGGCGCCTCGGGATTCATCGGCACCTACTTTCACCGCAAACTTGTCGACGATGGCTGGCGGGTCCGCACCATCGGCCGCACGGGAGATGCCGTTTGGGGCGACACCACCGGAATGACCGCCCTCCTGGACGGTGCCGGGATGCTGGTAAACCTCGCCGGAAAATCGGTCTCTTGCCGCTACACACCGTCGAACAAGGCCGAGATCCTCCGCTCTCGGGTGGAGACAACGGCCGAACTGAGCCGTGCCATGGCAGCGTGCACCACCCCGCCGCGCGACTGGTTCAACGCCAGCACCGGCACCATCTACCGCGATGCCAGGGATCACCCCCAAACCGAGGACGACGGCGAACTTGGCTCCGGCTTCTCTGTGGACGTGGCGCGGGGTTGGGAACAGGCCTTGGATGCCGCCGCGACGCCGTCGACCCGCAAGATGCCGTTGCGGATCACGATCGTGATGGGCCCCGGCGGCGGCGTCATGCGCCCCTTCGGCACCCTGGCAAGGCTTGGACTGGGCGGGCGCATGGGGGATGGCGCGCAAAAGTACAGCTGGATCCATGTTGAGGATTTGTTCCGTGCCGTCATGTTCCTGCACGGGCGCCCCGATATCACCGGACCGGTCAACATTTCCGCCCCTGAGGTGGTCTCCAATGCGGAGCTGATGACGGGGGTCCGCCGTGCCGTGCACATGCCCTGGGGGCTGCCCACCCCAGCCTGGCTTCTGGCGATGGGGGCCGTACTGATCCGCACCGAGACCGAGCTGGTTCTGAAAAGCCGCTGGGTCGAGTCACAAAAACTGCACGACGCCGGATTCGTATGGAAATTTCCACACCTGGCGGGTGCGCTCGCGGACATTGTGCGCTCCGGCCATGGCTGAGATCCCGAAGTCTCCGGTGGTCGAGCCTGTCGAGACCGTTGAGCCGGACGACACCACCTTTAAGATGCGCTACGGCGTGCTGGCGGTTCTCGTGGGATGGCTGGTCACGCACGTGCTGTATTGCGGGGCGTTGACGATTTCCATAGCTGTTTCCGCCGACCCGACCTCAACCGAATCGGCGTGGAATTGGTTTCCGGTCTTCCTGATCTTCGGCCTCCCCGTGGCGGCCGTGCTCGGGCTGCCGTTTGCGCTTCTACTTGCCTGGCCGCTGCGGAGCGTGCGAAACCAGTGGTTGCACGTGGCTGCTTTTGCAACGGCAGCCGGGGCCATCGCAATGATCGTGGTGATGGCACAAGTCGGCTGGCCGGCGTCGATCTCGGCCGTCGGGAGCGGACTCGTTGCTTCGATGGGGGCCGCCGTGGGCCGGGCCAGCGTCATCAAACTTGTCGCCCGGCGCAACACCCTGATGCAAAATACGTTGAGAGGACACATCATCCCGGACCAACGTTGAGGTTTATCCGTCCCCTCAATGGCGGGGTGATGTGTCCTCTCAAGGGAAGTTCGGGTGATCTGTCCTCTCAACGAAAAATGGGCTAGGCGGAGATGGAGGCCCGGTGGAAGTCGGTGTGCCACACGTCCGTCACTGCGTCGGAACCATCCGTGACGAGGTATTCGGGCCACCTGTCGAAGGCGGAGCACGGGTGCGAGATCCCCAGTTCCACAATGTCCGTCACGCCCAGGCCCGCGGCACCCAGCAGCACGGCATGGTGGTCAAAGAGCTTGTGCACACTCGCCGTCGCAGCGTCCTTGGCTGCCCCGTCGGCGGAGTAGACGGCCAGCACCGGCGGCAGGCCGGCGTCGTAGGGGAGGTCGCGCTTGCCGGCGCCGACCACCACCAGGCCGTCCTCGGGGGCCGACACCACCAATGCGCGCACGGTCAGCGCCGGAATGAGCTCGGGGACGGGGCTGACCGAGGCATAGGTGCCGTGGTCGTGCGTCGCGTAGCAGCCCGAGCGCAGCAGGTTGACTGTGCCCGGAACGCTGGACGGCAGGAATTCGACCACCCGGTCCGGGAAAGCGGAACCGCCCATGGAAAAGATCGGCTCCTGGGTTTCAAACAGTTCGGCCAGATCAACGTAGATGTCGTGGACCAGCTTGCAGTGCCGGTCGACGGCGTCCACCGTGACGGCATCGCGCGAGTTCGGCACCACGCCCTCGTATCCGGCCACGCCCACCAGTCGCAGCCCCGGCGCCGCCACGATCTGCGCAGCGATGTCCCGGGCCTCGGAGGCGGAGCGCACACCCGTCCGCCCGGCCAGGGTGCCAACGTCAATCAGCACCTCCAAAGCCCGACCGTCACCGGAAAAGACGGAGGCAGCAACGGCGACGCCCGCGGCCGAGTCGGCAAAGATGCGCACGTTCAGGGAGGGATCGGCGTCGAGCCAGTCCCTGACCCGGTCGAGGCCGAGCCGGTCCACCACCTGGTTGGCCACGAGGATCTCGCGGTGGCCCCAGCCGATCAACGTGCCCACCTGGTCCACGGTTGCCACCGTCACGCCCACGGCACCGGCGGCCATCTGGCGTTCGATGATCGGCGCAGACATGGTGGTTTTCACATGCGGCGCCAACACCACGTTACGGTCCCGGCACCAGGCGGCCATGACGTCGATGTTGTGCTGCAGGGCCGAGGCGTCCAGTCGCAGCTGGGGGTAGGCGGAATCGTTCACTTTTTGCTCCTAGTTTTCGCCGCGGCGGGCAGGGTGACGGTGGTTTGGGGAATGTGGCAAGTTTATCGGTGCACCGCACCAACTACTTCGCTATGCTCGATCGAGGGTGTTTGGCATCCATAACAAGCACGCTCACGCATCTGCCCCATTTCATCCCGGATTGGAACCGTCGCATGACAGCCCCCACGGTAAAGCTGACCACCTGCACCATTGACCTTGCCGGGCTGGGCCCAGACTCCCCCTTGCCGTCAGTGCAGCCGCTGCTTGAACCGCCATATGTGGTGGCCGGCGGCGTTCCCGATGACATTACGGCCGGTTCCCGGTGGGGCAAGGCCGCCAACATTTATCCGTATCCTATGCAGGATGCTTACTCGCGCGACGTCGAGGCCACGTCGCTAACCGCCGTCGCCCTGGAGAACAAGCACGTCAAGGCGCTGTTCCTGCCCCAACTTGGCGGGCGCCTGTGGGAGCTCACGGACAAGGCCACCGGCAAGGAGCTGCTGCACACGCAGGGCCGCATCCAGTTCGCCAACCTGGCCCTGCGCAACGCCTGGTTTGCCGGCGGGATCGAGTGGAACATCGGCACGCGCGGCCATTCGCCCACCACGTGTTCGCCCCTCCACAGCGCCATGGTGCGCACGCCCGAGGGCCAGGAGGTGCTGCGCATGTGGGAATTCGACCGCCTGCGCGAGGTGGTGTTCCAAATCGATGCGTGGCTGCCCGCCGAATCCAAGGTGGTATTTGTGGCCGTGCGCATCCGCAACCCCAACCACCACACCGTGCCCATGTACTGGTGGACCAATGCCGCCGTCCCGCAAACCCCCTCCACGCGCGTCATTGCCCCGGCCAGCCGCGCCTACGCCACCGATTACGACGGATCCATGACGGTGGTCTCACCCACGGACTTCCACGGCGTCGACGCCACCTGGCCCATCCGGAACCCGCACGCCGCCGATTTTTTCTTCGACCTGGCCCCGGGCCAGCGCCGCTGGGAGGTCGCCGCGGACGACGCCGGGGACGGGCTTGCGCTGGTGTCCTCACCACGGCTGCGAGGCCGCAAGTTGTTTGTGTGGGGCGAGAATGTGGGCGGGCACAGGTGGCAGGAGTGGCTGACGCCCACCGTTTCCGGGCAGCCGCGGCACTATGCAGAGATCCAGTCGGGGCTTGCACAAACCCAGTTTGAGCACGTTCCCATGCCGGCCGGCGATTCGTGGCAGTGGGTTGAGGCGTACGGCAATGCCGCCTTGGACCCCGGCGTGGCCGCAGGCGACTGGGATGCCGCTGTGGCGCACGGGGAGGAGCGCATTGAAGCGCTCGTCCCCGAGTCCGCCGTGGCTGGCGCCCTGGCCGACGCCGGCCGCTGGGCGGACCTGGCTCCGGCCGAAATGTTGGTGGCCGGCAACGGCTGGGGTGCGCTGGAGGGCGTGCGTCGCCACCATGCCGGAATGGGCTGGATCGATGAGACGGGCACGCCGTTTTCGCCGGAGACCCTCACGGGCGAGCAGGCACCGTGGCTGGAGCTGCTGGGAACGGACAGCGGCCCGGGGGACGTCGCGTCCGGGCAGCAGGCCTTCGCCGGTGCCGCATCGTTCGTGCGTGGCCTCGACTGGGAGGAACTGCTGGCCGCGGAGACGGGCGCCGAGGCCGCCTTCCACCAGGCCGTCATGGCCCATGCCAGGGCCGGCTCTGATCCGGCGGAGCAATCCGCGGTGGCGCAGCTCTACCGCGAGGCGCTGGCCGAGGACGAACTCAGCGACACGAGCCGTGCCCTGGCCCACCGAGGCCTGGGCCTGGTGCTGCTGTCCCTGAATGACCACACCGGAGGAGTGGCGAAGCTCGTGGCCGCCTGCGCTGCGGACGTCAACAACCGCTGGCTGCTCGCGGAGGCCATGACACTGGCCATCAGCCACCATTGTGCTCAAGCAGCCCTGGATCTGGTGGGCCGGGCGCCCGAGCAACTGGCCGGCGTCGGACGAGTCAGGTTCCTCACCGCCTTGGCCCACGCCCGCAATGGGAACCCGGAACTGGCAGCCGGAATCCTTCGGGCAGGCGTGGAGGTGGCCGACCTTCGAGAAGGTGAGAACTCCATCACGGCTCTGTGGCAGGAAGTCTGCCCCGGAACCGATGTTCCGGAGCAATACCAGTTCAGCATGCACTGAGGCGCATGGGTCACAAGGGGCGGACGCGGGTGACGGGGCCGCCCCCGGCGGTTCGGAACAAGAAAGTTTTTGACACGGGGGTGTGAGCCGTGTCATGGTTCATCTCATGAACTTGTCAGACAGCTGGACAGCCGGACAGCAACAAATTGTCCGGGTCAGCGCCGCGGAAGCAGTTTTCAAGGCCATCCGCTCGGCCATCGAGGGCGGTGAGTTGGCCATTGGCTCAAAGCTCAGCTCCGAGACGGCACTCGCGCAGCAATACGGGGTCAGCCGCTCGGTGGTCCGTGAGGCGCTGCGCTCCTGCACCGCCCTGGGCCTGACCGAAACCCAGACCGGCCGGGGCACCTATGTGGTGGCCAACCGTGCCGTGCGGGACCTGGTGCTGGGGCAGTATTCGGCCCGCAGCCTCATGGAGGCCCGCCCGCACATTGAGGTGCCGGCCGCCGAACTGGCCGCCCGGCGTCGCACCGAGGAGCAGGTGGACCAGATGCGCGGCATCATCGAGGCCATGGAACATGAGGACGACCCCGAAATTTGGGTCAGCCTCGATGCCAGCTTCCACGCGGCCATCGCCCGGGCCAGCGGCAACGGCGTGTTTGAGCGGGTGGTCAATGACATCCGCGACGCCATGGTCAACCAGTCCGAAACCATCAACCTCATCACCGGCCGCCAACGCCAGTCCGACGCGGAACACCGGCTCATCCTGGATGCGATCGCCCGCGGCTTCACCACGGAGGCCGGCCACGCCATGGCCGTGCACCTGTCCAAGGTGGACGACGCCCTGACCTTGATCATGGGAGAGACCACCACATGACATCCACCCCATTTCCGGCCCACACGCCGCTTGCCGTACAGACCCGCGGGGCGATCGTGGAGAGCGTCCACTTTGGCTCCCTGGCCGCCGTGGGGCCTGCCGGCGAAACGTTGCTGTCGCGCGGCGATCCGGCAGCGCGCATGTATCCGCGGTCGGCGCTGAAGCCGTTGATGGCCGTGGCCATGCTCCGGGCCGGCCTGGACCCGAGCGACGAGCAATTGGCGTTGGCGGCGGCCAGCCACTCCGGCGCGGCCGATCACCAGCGCGTGGCCGCCGAAATCCTCAACGGGGCCGGCCTGTCCGCCGACAAGCTGGGCAATTCAACCGACCTGCCGTACGGCGTGGCCGAGCGGGAACGCTGGCTGCGCGCCGGCAACGGCCCCACCCGGTTGGCCCAAAACTGTTCGGGAAAGCATGCCGCCCTGCTGGCCACCTGTGTCACCAACGGCTGGCCGCTGGAGACATACCTGGACGCCGGACACCCCATGATGGCGCTGATCCGGGACGTCGTGGCGGAGCTGACCGGCGAAGAGCTGACCGAGATCAGCACCGACGGCTGCGGCACCGAAGTCTTCGCGCTGTCATTGACCGGGATGGCCCGCGCGTTCAGCCGGCTCGTCACGGCAGCCCCCGGCATGCCCGAGCACCGGGTGGCGGCCGCCATGCGCGCCCACCCGGACATGGTGGCCGGCGTGGGCCGCGACGTGACGGAGTTGATGCTCGCAGTGCCCGGCCTGCTGGCCAAGGACGGTTTTGAAGGCATCCAGTTGATTGCCCTGCCCGACGGGCGCGCCCTTGCCCTCAAGATTTCCGACGGCGGCGACCGGGCCCGCATGCCGACCGCGGTTGAAGCGCTGCTTGCCTTGGGTGTGGCCCCGGAACCCCTGGCACAGTTCAACAACCTGGCGGTCCTGGGTGGCGGGCATCCCGTCGGCACCCTCCATGGGCTGCCGCACTAGGGACCCCTCCCATGCCAACCCGTCCAGCCGGCGCAATGAAGCGCAGAGTCTCTCAAGGAGAACCATGACCGAGACAATTTCCAGCACTCCAACGGCAGGCACTGCCGCCGTCCGCAGCGAACACGACCTTATCGGCGACCGTGACGTCCCCGCCGACGCCTACTGGGGAGTGCACACCCTCCGGGCGGTGGAAAACTTCCCCATCACGGGCCAGCCGTTGTCCACCAACACGAACCTGGTGAATGGGCTGGCCATGGTCAAACAGGCCGCGGCACAGGCCAATCGAGAGCTCGGCCTGCTCGATGACACCCGGGCGGCGGCCATCATCACAGCCTGTCAGGAAATCATCGCCGGGGAACTGCACGAGCAGTTCGTGGTGGACGTCATCCAGGGAGGTGCCGGCACGTCGTCGAACATGAACGCCAACGAGGTCATCGCCAACCGGGCGCTGGAAATTCTGGGCCACAACAAGGGTGAATACCAGTACCTGCACCCCAACGACCACGTGAACCTCAGCCAGTCCACGAACGACGTCTACCCCACGGCCGTCAACGTGGCCACGATCTTTGCCGCCAAAACGCTGGTGAAGGCCATGGAATACCTGGGGGAGGCCTTCACCGAGAAGGCCGCCGAGTTCCGCACCGTGGTGAAAATGGGCCGCACCCAGCTGCAGGACGCCGTGCCCATGACGCTGGGCCAGGAATTCAACACTTACGCCGTCACCCTCGGCGAGGACCGGGCACGGCTGGCCGAATCGGCGCTGCTGGTCCACGAGATCAACCTGGGCGCCACGGCCATCGGCACCGGGCTCAACGCGCCCAAGGGCTACTCGGCTCTGGCCTGCAAGCACCTTGCGGAGATTTCCGGGCTGCCCCTGGTGACGGCCATCGACCTGATCGAGGCCACGCAGGATGTGGGTGCTTTCGTACACCTCTCCGGCGTGCTCAAGCGGGTGGCCGTGAAACTGTCCAAGATCTGCAACGACCTGCGCCTGCTCTCCTCCGGGCCGCGCGCCGGTTTTGGCGAGATCACCCTGCCGGCCGTGCAGGCGGGGTCCTCGATCATGCCCGGAAAGATCAACCCCGTGATCCCGGAAGTGGTCAACCAGGTGGCCTACGAGGTGATCGGCAACGACGTCACCATCACCATGGCGGCCGAGGGCGGGCAGCTACAGCTGAACGCCTTTGAACCGATCATTGTGCACAGCCTGACCAAGAGCATGCGCCACCTGGAAGCGGCCTGCCTGACCCTGGCCGACAAGTGCGTCCGCGGCATCACCGCCCACGAGGACAAGCTGCGGGCCCAGGTGGAACACTCGATCGGGCTGGTCACGGCGCTGAACCCGCGCCTGGGCTATGCCGTCTCGACCAGGATTGCGCTCGAGGCCCTGGCCACCGGCCGCGGCGTGGCCGAGCTGGTCCTGGAACACAAACTCCTCACGGCCGAACAATTGGACGAGCTGCTGCGTCCGGAATACCTGGCCAACCTCAGCGACTAAACCGCAGGTCCGCAAGGGTGCGGGCCGCATTTACCGATAGGCAAGCTCATGCACCACGAACCATCACAAGACACCTCGGATCTTGTCCAGGACGTGCCCAATGCGGCCCTCACCGCCGAGGACGCCGGGCTGCACAAAGGCCTGAAGTCACGCCAAATCCAGATGATCGCCATTGGCGGGGCCATCGGCACCGGGCTGTTCCTGGGGGCCGGCGGACGGCTGGCCACCGCCGGTCCGGGACTGATGTTCAGCTACGCGATCTGTGGCTTTTTTGCCTTCCTGATCCTGCGGGCCCTGGGCGAATTGGTCATCCACCGGCCGTCATCAGGTTCCTTCGTCTCCTATGCGCGCGAGTTCTTCGGCGAGAAGGCGGCGTTCGTCTCCGGCTGGCTGTATTGGTTGAACTGGGCCATGACAGCCATCGTGGACATCACCGCCATCGCCCTCTACATGCACTTCTTCTCCAAATACGTCCCCTGGATCGGTGCGGTACCCCAATGGGTGTGGGCGCTCACCGCACTGTTGGTGGTGCTGGGCCTGAACCTGGTGTCGGTGAAGGTGTTTGGCGAGCTGGAGTTTTGGTTTGCGCTGATCAAGGTGGTGGCGCTGGTGACGTTCCTGCTGGTGGGCACCTACTTCGTCATCTTTGGCACGCCCGTGGCAGGGCAGCAGGTGGGCTTCAGCCTGATCGCCGACCACGGCGGGTTCTTCCCCAACGGGCTGCTGCCCGTGGTGGTCGTGATGCAGGGCGTCGTGTTTGCTTACGCGTCCATTGAGCTGATCGGCACGGCGGCCGGTGAGACGCAAAACCCGGAAAAGATCATGCCCAAGGCCATCAACACGGTCATCATCCGCATTGCCGTGTTTTATGTGGGCTCCCTGGTGCTGCTTTCCCTGTTGCTGCCGTATTCGGCCTACAAGGCAGGGGTCAGTCCGTTCGTGACGTTCTTTGGCTCCATCGGCGTGCAGGGCATTGACTCCATCATGAACCTGGTGGTGCTCACGGCGGCCATGTCATCGCTGAACGCCGGGCTTTACTCCACCGGCCGCATCCTGCGTTCCATGGCGCTGTCCGGATCGGCCCCAAAGTTCACGGCAAAGCTCAACAGCCGCGGCGTGCCCTATGGCGGAATCGCGCTGACCGCGGCGGTGGCCGTGCTGGGCGTCATCCTCAACGCCATTGTCCCGGCCGAGGCCTTTGAAATTGTGTTGAACGTGGCCGCCCTGGGCATCATCTCCACCTGGGGCATGATCGTGTTGTGCCAGCTGGCGCTGTTCCGGCTCGCGAAAAAGGGTGAAGCCATCCGGCCCGCGTTCAGGATGTTTGGCGCCCCCTACACGGGGTACCTGACACTTGCCTTCCTGCTGGCCGTGCTGGTCCTCATGGCGTTCGACACCCCCGTGGGCACCTGGACGATCGGCTCAATAGTGGTGATCGTGCCTGCGCTGATCGGCGGCTGGTACCTCTCACGCGGCAGGATCAACGAGATTGCCGCCGCGCGCCACCAGGACATCCACGCCCATCCCGTCCACGCGCACCACACGCATCCGGTCGCGGACATGCCAAAGGACACCCCGGACGCCTGACGCCGTACGGACCAAGCGCGGGAATAACACCACGACGGCGCACGTTGACCCCATTAGATGCATACGCATGAAAAAGGAGTCGCAGTGCAAGAGAATTCAGTGCAGCGCACGATCGTGGTCATTTCGGCAGGTCTGGGCGTTCCCTCATCGACCCGCATGCTCGCGGACCAGATGGCCGCAGCAGTCCAGGGGCAGCTTGCCTCAATGGGCGTCCACGCCGTCCTCGACGTCGTCGACCTTCGCGACTACGCCACGGACATTGCCAACAACATGGTCACCGGCTATGCCGGCCCGGCCCTGGCAGACGTGGTGGCCCGGGTGGCAGCGGCAGATGCCATGATCGCGGTGACCCCAACGTTCAGCGCCTCCTACAGCGGCCTGTTCAAGTCGTTCTTTGACGTGCTGGACCCGAAGTTCCTTGACGGCATGCCCGTGCTCTTTGGCGCCACCGGCGGTTCCTCACGGCATTCGCTGGTGCTGGACATGGCCATCCGCCCGCTGTTCAGCTACCTGCGTGCGCGCACCATGGCCACCGCCATCTACGCCTCGCCCGAGGACTGGGGCCAATCCGGCACTGACGCGCTCGACCGCCGCGTGGCCCAGGCTGCCGGTGAACTTGCCTCCGTCCTGGCACCTTCGCCCGGCACGACGCCGGCAGCAGGGGGAGTGGGCGCCTCTGCCAACGCGGTTGTTACCAACCACAAGGACCGCCGCCGCGCCCACGAAGCAACCAAGCTGACCTCCCTGCCGTTTGAGCAGCTGCTAGCCCAGACCCAGGCCCGCTGACCCCAACGCCGTCTCACCTTTGGCGTGTTTTTGGCAACGCCGTCTCACCTTTGGTGCGTTTTTTGGCGACGCGGTCTCACCTCCGGTGGTCGAGCTTGTCGAGACCAAGAGGGCGTCGAGAACCAGGGATTTGCACAGGCTCAATCACCGGTTCGGCGGCTCAATCACCGCTAGAAGATCGGCTGGACCGGTTTGGACGTCAGTGGCGGCGGGTCAAGCTGGTCCAGGATCACGCGCAGCCCCGTCCGGTAAATGTCCGGGTGGATCTCCGGGCTGGCGTGGCCGGTGTGCGGAATGTCGTATTCAAAGAACTGATTGTGCGGCAGCAGCGCCTCCCAGCCCAGAATGGCAGACCGGGCGTTCACGATGAAGTCCTGGGGGTCATACATCAGCCCGATTCCGGTGCTGCGCGGGATGCCGCCGTCGTACTGGGTGGGAAAAGCCTGCAGGAACGTGGCCTGGGTGGTGTTCAGGATCAAGGAATTGTTGGACGGGTCAAGGGAACTGTCGATCCCGGAGCGTGCCGCCGCGTACATGCCCTGCCCGTTCGGGTTGGCCAGTCCGCCCCAGATCCCCGCGCCCAACCGGCCCAGAAGACCCAAATACGGCACCACGCGCCCGGCCAGGGAAATGTATTCCTTGCCGGGATCGAGCACATCGCGTACGTTGCTGGGGCTGGAGCCCATGACAATGACCTTGACCTGGATGCCGTTTTGCACCAGGAGGGATGCCAGTACGACGGCGGCCATCCCGCCAAAGCTGTCGCCGTACAAGTACACCGTGTCTATTTTTCGGGCGAAGGTGTCGCGCTGGATGGCGATGAACAGCTGGGCAATGTCGATTCCACCGTTGGAGTAGCCGATGTACGACGCTGGAGCGCGCTCGTTCATGGCCGGTTGCAGGGCTGCAAGCTTGCGCCCGGCATCACGGTAACTGACTCCGAAACCGCCCAGCAGGTACCAGGTCCGGCCCGGGAAACGGTTCGCGGCGGTCTTGTTTTCGTCGTTGCTCGGGGTTGTGACGCGAAATCGTGTCTCTTCGGTTAGCCGGTAGTCGGCGGCAATATTGGCCTTGAAAGCGGTGGACACCGCGGCGGACGCCAGGATCCCCAGAAATGCCCGGCGCCCGTAGTCCGGCGGCGGCTTCACGTGGCCATGGCGCTGCGCTGACTTGTGCGCCGGATGCTGTTTGCCGCCGTCGTCGCCTGGCGGTTGGGGGAGTGCGTTTGTCGCTGCCATGATGAATCAATTTCATTCTGTCACGATGCGCGGCACGTCAAAACGCACGTCAAAATTCGTGACGCAACATGCGACGCAACCCGTGCCTGGAGCCGTGCCGCATGGGTTCGTGACGTCCGCCTGACGTCTACGCGGTGGCGCAGGGGTTCGCTGCCCGCGGTGACCTAAGATTGAAGGGATGAAGGAGCAACGCGAGGGCATCTCGGCGGCTGCGGCGGAAGGTTCCGCCGCGGTTACTTCCAGTGGTCGACGCTACTCCGGCCAGGAGTCCTGTGACCGGATCAAGGAACGCCGCGGGCGGCTCATCGAGGCCGCCATAGAGGTTTTCGGCACCACGGGCTATGCCGGTGCCAAGGTCAAGGACATCTGCAAGATGGCGGGCCTGAGTGAACGCTACTTTTATGAGTCCTTTGAAAACCGTGAGGACCTGTTGCTCGGTGCGTATGTGCACCTGACGGAGCAGATCTTTGATGTCACCCAGCGCACCCTTGAGGCAGCCGGGGATGACATTGTGGCCGGCGCCCGGGCCGGCTTGGCCGCGTTTGTGGGTTTCCTCCTGGGCGACCGCCGGTATGCACGGATTGTCTTGATTGAGGTGGTGGGCGTATCGAAGGAACTGGAGCGCCAACGCTTTGCCGCCCTCGACGCCTTCGCCGAGATCGTCCGGCACCAGGTCCTGACGCAGCCGGTGCCTGAACGCGAGAGCTTGGAACCCCACGCCGGTGACCAAGGTGACCGGGTCAGGATCGCGGCGGTGGCCCTGGTAGGTGCCGTGAATCATGTACTGGTTGACTGGCTGATGTCCGGGCACGACATCACCGCAGATCTGATTGTTGACGTGTGCTTTCAGTTGTTTGAGAACACCCGCAGCGGCCTGCCGCCCTCCTGACCCTTGGGCCCCGGACACCCTAGGGCGTGATCGCCTGGGCCCCCACAACCTTGGCGATGAAGATGTGGAATTCATTGAGCCAGTTGCGTAGGAACTCCTCGCTAGCCGGCACCGTGACGTTGCCGTCGTCGTCGATCAATCCGGGCGTGAAGTGGATAAACGCCTCCGGTTGGGCGATCTCGGGGGAATTGACGAACGACAATATGCTGCGCAGGTGCTGCTGCGCGACGGCCGTGCTGATCATCCCCGGGGAGGCCCCCGTGACGGCGGAGGGCTTCTTGGCGAAGGAGTTGGTGCCCCATGGCCGTGACCCCCAGTCGATGGCGTTCTTCAACACGCCGGGAACGCTGCGGTTGTATTCGGGCGTCACGAAGAGCAAGGCGTCCACGGCGGCCACGGCGTCCTTGAAGGCACGCCCGGCCGGTGGGTAGTCGGCGTCGTAGTCGCGGTTGTACAGAGGCAAATCACCGATGGGGATCTCGACCAATTCAAGCTCCGGCGGGGCCAGCTTTTCCAGTGCTGTGGCAAGTTTTCGGTTGATGGAATCTGCCGCGAGACTGCCAATAAATACGCCAACTTTGTAGCTCATGAGCTGCCCTTTCTCACTGGGGTTGCGGCCGTTGAGGCCGGCGCTCCCTAATGTAGTCCCGCCCCGCCGCGGCGTCTACGGCTCCAGCTAATATGACAATGAACTTTCGCCGCGGGTCGGCACTGGCGTCCCGGCCAAGGTTTTCGACGACGAAGCTAGCCGCGGCGGGGATGTCGTGGTGGACTGAAACCATGGCTGAAGGGGCGGGGGTAAACCGGCATTCGGGCGGGCACAGGACGGCACGCGCCGCCGCGGGGGCCGGTTCCAGGGCCGCGGCGTCGGTGTGGTTGTCCCTGCCGTGGATCGCCATCCTTGCTTTGACGGCCGCGTTCCACTTTTACCGCGGCGTTCCGAGCGATGGGTGGATTTTCCTTGCCCTTGCCGTGCTGCTGGGCCTTGACTTGCTGAGAAAGTCCGGGGCGCGTTCGCCGGAGTGGTTGCCGGCGGCTAGGTCACTGCGGGTAAGGGATTCCCCCGGTCGATTGCGGACGTGGCTGGCCGGCGGCATCCTGGCGGCGCTTACTGTGCTGGTCTGGGCCGTGCTGCTGTTGGCGCCGGCGGCAAGCATCGGCGTACCGGCCGTGGTCGGCATGGTCGGCCTTGCGATGCTTTTATTTGCCTGGCCCGATCCTCCGCCACTGCGCGCGGCGGTGCGCGGAAACGGCCCGAAGCCCAGGGCGAGCCGGGCCGCATACTGGTGGTCCGGCGTCGTGCTCTTGCTGTGCGTTGTGGAGCTGGGCACCTACTTCATTGACAGGTTTGTGCCCGCCAACGAGGGTGAATACCCTCCGTTGACAGACCTGCTGGCACCACTTTTTGCCGACGGGGCAAGCCGCTGGTTAATGACGGCACTCTGGTTGCTGGCCTGCGCGGCCCTGCTCAGGGTGGCGCGGCGGCCATGAGCGGTGCGGCCTGGATCCATGTAATGGTGGTGGCCGGGTATGCCTTGGTGCCTCTGGCCGGGTTGTTCCTGGTTTTTTACGCCCGGACACGGCCGGAAAAGCTGGCTGGGCTGGGCGAGTTGCTGTCGGTCGTTTTCAAGTCCCGGGCCGCCCGCCTGACATTGTTGCTGTTTGTCTGGTGGCTTGGTTGGCACTTTTTGGTGGGCGACTAAATTCGACATGTGCCGTAGCCCACGTCATTCTTGGAGTCCGGACAAGCGCGGTGGCACGATTGAGGCATGCAGGAACTAATTGGACTCTTTGCCGCCTATTGGTGGCTGCTCTTTCCCATCGGCGGCATGGTCGCAGCCGGTGCAAAGCGGCGGGCAGCCATGCGGGAACGCGAACACCAGCGGCAGCTTGAGATGTACAGGCTCCAACACCCTGAGGTTGCCGGCCTGGACGTGACCACCCCGGAACCGCTGACCCTGGCAAAATCCACCACGGACTTTGACGTAGAAGACGTGGCCCGGGTCATGGACGAACACGACGCCGTCAACCGCCGCTGGCTCGACTACGAGCTGGACGTGGGCAAGCTGATCGACTTCCCTATGATGACCGATGTGCGTGAACCCCTGACTGTTGCATTCCTGCGGGCCAAGCGCGACGCCGATGCATTGCGACCGGTGGCTGCTGCCGAGGTCACCGCCAAAACGCGTTGGGACGACTACCGCAACGCCGTCAACGCCTATGACGTTGCCTTTGACGTCGCCGAAAAGGAAGCCCACCGCATCAAGGATGCCGGGTTTAGCGAGGCCGAGCGCCAGCGCCTGGGTACCGCCCGCAAGCTGGTGAACATCGCCGAAGACCAGGCGGCCACCCCGGCCGAGCGGCAGTCCGCCTACAAGCGTGCCCGCAAGGAACTGGACGGGATCATGGTGCTGCCGGACATCACCGTGGCGGCGCTGGAGCAAAAAGTGGCACGGATGATCGACCCCGCCAACTAGGTCCCCGCACCCCCGGAATTCAGGGTCGCTACCTCCTAGCGTGTGCCAATTCCCCTTCCAGTTAACATTCAGACATTTACCAGCAGCGTGAGCAATGATCGGGCAGAGACCGCCGCGACAAGCCAAACGCAGTACTTAAGGATGAGAAGATGTCACGCACTGTAGTCATTACCGGGGCCAGCGACGGCATTGGCGCCGCGGCCGCGAAAATGCTCGCCTACCCCGGTGACAAGCTCGTCGTCGTCGGGCGCTCGCCGGAGAAGACCAGGACCATTGCCAAGGAACTCGAGGCGGACCACTACATCGCCGACTTCACTGACCTGGCACAGGTCCGGAAGCTGGCCGCCGACTTGTTGGCGGCGTACCCGCGGATCGACGTGCTCGCCAACAACGCCGGCGGCATGATGGCAGGGCGTGAGGTGACCGTGGACGGGCATGAAAAGACGTTTCAGGTGAACCATTTGGCGCCGTTCCTGCTGACCACGCTGATCATGGACAGGCTGCTGGAAAGCCGTGCGACCGTTATCAACACCTCCAGCGCCGCCAACAAGTTCATGGCTAAATTCAACATCAACGATCTGGACGCCACCCAGAAGTACAGCACCAGTTCCGCCTACGGCAACGCGAAGCTGGCCAATATCCTCTTCACTAAGGAATTGCAGCGACGGTTCGGGGACCACGGCATTTTTGCCGCGGCCTTCCATCCGGGGGTTGTGGCCAGCAACTTTGCCTCCGAGTCCACGTTCTTCCCGAAGCTGGCATACGGGGCAGTGTTGCGCCGGTTCCTGCTCTCACCCGCGCAGGGTGCCGACACTCTGGTGTGGCTGGCCACCTCCGTACCCGGGCAGGACTGGACGCCCGGGGAATACTACGCAAAACGCAAGGTGGCAAAGGCGAACTCGGTTGCCAGTGACGCCGCATTGGCCAAAGAGCTGTGGGAGCGTAGCGAGGCCATGGTGTCGGCCGGCTAGGCCAAGCGCCAATCTGACCGGTCGCTAAGGGTGTCCGGGGGCGTACATGCCCTCGGCCAGCTGCTGGACCAGCCACGGACTGAACGCGAACGGGGTTGCCGCCACGGCGTCCTCCATGTCGGTGATGTCGGCCCATGCCCAGTCGCCCACCTCGTCGGGGTTGGGCGAGATCACGCCGTCGCCGGTATAAATGGCGGTGTACACGGGGCAGACCTCATTTTCCACAATGCCCGAGGCATCCACGGCGCGGTACCGGAAGTCCGGCAGTGCCGGCCTGATGTCGGTGACTTGAAGGTTGAGTTCGACGGCGGCGCGCCGCGCCACTGCTTCCTCAAACGATTCACCGGGGCTCGGGTGGCCGCAAAACGAGTTGGTCCACACACCCGGCCAGGTGAGTTTTCCCAGCGCCCGGCGGGTGAGCAGGGTCCGGCCGCGGCCATCGAGCAGGTGGCAGGAAAACGCCAGGTGGAGGGGCGTGTCGGTGCCGTGGACCAGCGCCTTGTCGGCGGTGCCGATCTCGGAGCC
>JBAUMA010000293.1:0-5877 GCA_049578485.1 Specibacter sp. | reverse complement strand
GACAATATTCTCCGCTTGGAGCTCGGCAAGGCCCCTGACCAGCAAGGTCGTGACCCCGGCATTGGTCAGAAGTTCGTTGGCGTCGAACTGGTCCAGGCGGAACAGGGCACGCGTGGTGGCGGCGGATTCCGTGGGGGTCATCGACAGCAAGGCCAGAAGCTCGTGGTCGGTCAGGCGCAGTTCATTCTCGGTCATGGTGTCCCTTGTGAAGAGTGGATGGCAATACGTATTTGCTACCCAGCCTAGCGAAAACACTCCACCTGCAAAGAGCCTGCCTTTGGGACAACCGGACGGTGCCGCCTTGGCCGGAGCGGCCGGGGGGAGGCCAACGGCGGCCAAGATCCAGGGCCAGCCCGACGCCGGTTAAGGCCCCGCACATCCCGCGCAATCGGCCATGGTTCCAGGCCAAGTCGTGCAGGGCCGAGGATGTCTTGATCAGCATCATCCGGGCAGGTTCGGACTCGAGCCAATAGCCCAAATCATGGAGGGGCGGCTGAAGATGGTCGAAGCGATCGCTCGGCGGGGGTTCGTGGCTTTCTCGTTAAATGTGGCGATCAGTGCACGGTTCAGTGCCCCGGGTGGCTTCCGGAGGCGTCGTTGGCCGGACCGTTGGTGCCGGGCGTGGTGCGCTGGAGCTGGCCAAGGAGCCCGGCATATTCGGCGGCGGCAAGGGGTCGCTTGGCCAGCCACCGCTGGAAGATGGCATCCTGGCGGGCCATGGTGTACCCGGTGATCAGGAACATCCCGGCCACAATGCCAGGACCGAGCAGGGCCAGCGGGAGCAGTTGGACAATGTTGTGAGCCTTGTCCGACCAGTCGGCCCCGCCAAAGATCGCCGCCAACACCAGGATCACCAGGGTGATGGCGGCCATGATGCCCACCCCGATCCATGCGTCGGCAACCGTCTCCGGGGTCTTGGCCGGATAAATGAACTTGCGGCGGATCAGCGTCTTGCGGGCGTTGAATGCCAGGGCCGTGATGCCGGCGGCCACCAGGGCCGCGATGCCAAAGCCCAGCAGCGTGCCAAAGGCCCCCGCGGCGCCCGGACTGCGGCCCGGATAGCCCGTGGCCGCCAGGATGACGGCGGTGAGGACCAGGGCCGCCCCGAAGGCGGAAAGGACGCGGACAAACGCCAGGCGCCGTGCCACGGGAACGGCCAGGTTTGCCAGGGTCTGTTCCGTCACCGCATCGGGGACGGGGCGGGGGACAATACTGCCGAACGATAACGACATGCAGCTACGGAGCTCCTAGATGGGGAAGCCTGGGACCTGGTGCGGGCCCGGGCGCTTATGGGAAGAATGGTACGCCACCACGGCGGACAGCGGCAGCCAGGTCAGGGGAACGGCAAGGAACACCGGATCCATCCAAAAGCGCAGATTCACATCCGCCGCGGCCGCCGTCCACAGGCCGGCCGCCAGGATCCAGTAGGTGCCCACAGCCACGGCCAGCAGGCCGGGGCGGCGCACCCCGGTCCGGCTTTCGGGGCCAACTGCGGCTCCCGGCATGCCTGACGACGCCGGACGCGGCCGCAACGCCGCAGTGCCAAACCCCGCGAACGCCAGTGTGAAGACGATGAAGCCAAGAACGTAGGTGCCGGTCCGGTCCCGATCCCCGGGATGCCACTGCAAGAGGAGCAGGGCTGCGAACGTCGCGGCACTCAGCAGGGACACGGCGGCAAAGGCGAGCCTGCCCCGGCGGTCCAGGCGCCCCGGCCGGTTCGCCCGCTCGGACACGGACCTAGGCCGCCGGCTGGAAGGCCAGGGCGGCCTTGTACTTCTCGAAGACGTCGCTGCCGGCAGTCTCGATGGGGCTCAGGCCGCCGCCTTCGATCTCGGGCGCGCCCAAGAGGGCGGCGCTACCGTCCTCGGCGATGCGGATGCTCGCGGTGGTGTTTTCGCCATCGCTGCCCAGATGCCGGGTCACGACGACGGCGGGTTTGGGGCTTGCAGGGTCGGTCAAGGCGTTCCGGGTCAGGGCAACGGCCTGGTCCAGCAAGGAGGTGGTCTCGGCCAGGGGACGGAATTGGTAGATGCTCAGCCGGTCGACCGAGACCACCAGGTTGCCGGCGGGGGAGCCGACCAGGAAATACGCATAGTTCGCGTCGCCGGCCACAATTCCCAACTCGAGCCACTCCACGGCCGTGGTGAGGCTGGCGGCAATGCCAAAGGCCGGGCCGGCGGGGGTGAAGTCTTCGCCGTCAAGCGCACCCAGTCCGCGCACGAGCAGGGTGCTCAGGCCCATCTCCATCAGCTCTTCATCGGACGAGCGGTCCGGGAGGCGGAACAGTTCCCGGGTGGTTGTTGCGGAGGCGCCCAAGTTCAGGGACAGCAGCGTCAGGACTTCGTGTGCGGTCAGGGCCATCACGTTGCCATCGGAGGTCGGGGCCTGGGATGACTGCTCGGTGCTGGTGGACACTGTGGTTTTCTCCGTCATGGTTGAATTCTCATTTCTTGCCTGGAATCAGTATTGCTGGTGCGGGCCGGGTCTGCAGCGCCGGGTCAAAAGCCGAGGGCGTGCCAGGCCTTGGAGGCGCCCTTCCCGACGTCGTCGAGGACCTTGCCGCCGGCGTCGCCAATCTTGTTGACCACATCCACGGTTCCCTGGCCCACGGACTTGCCAAAGTCCACGATTCGCTTGCTGAGAGGCACGTCCCCGGAGAAGTATTGGCCGATCGCCCAGCCGGCGCCTAAGCCGGCCGCCACCCAGCCCACAGGGCCGGGGATCAGGGCCGCCCCGCTGAGCACAGTGGTGATCACGCCGTCGGCTGTCCGGTACCCGTCGCCCTGCTGCAGGCCAGAGTAGATGTCCATGGCGCCCATGCCGATGCCCAGCACCGAGCCGGCCTGGCCAATCCGCGTTGCGGCGTTGAGCGCCCGCAGGACGCCGGCGCCCTGCACACCCTCGGCAAGTTTTGCGGCGCGCAGCCAGCTGAGGAGCTTGGGTGTGGCGGCCAGCAAGCCGCCTTTTTCGGCCTGCAGCAACTTGATGCCGCTGGCCACGCCGAGCGCACCCGCCACCACGCCGAGACCGGTGTTCCAGGCGCCAAAGTCCAGGCCCAGCTGGTCACCCAAGGACCCGCCGATGGTCCACCCCGGATTTGAGGGATCCCAGAAGGGACTGCCGCCCGGGGTGCCCGGGCCTGCGGGGCCGGCAGCGCCGCCCAAACCGGCTCCGCCCGAAACGGCCCCGCCCGAAACGGCCCCGCCGGTGTCGGAGCTGGCCTGCTCCTGCTCGGCCGCCTGGGCGACCAGCATTGAGGAGTAGCCGGCCAGTGATTCACCCGTGGACCGCAGCTTCATGCGCATCCCGTTGTTCCATTGGGAGCGGAACCGCTCGCTGTCCGGACCCGTCCAGCGCGCCTGCGAGATGGCGCTGTGCAAGGTGCCGGACAGGGTTTTCAGCGCGGCCCCGGATGACTCCATGGTTTTGGCGAGTGCGCGCAACTCCTCCGGAGCCGCCCCGATCATGCCTTCTGTCATTCCCTGATCCTGCCGTTGCGGAGTCATTAATCTTCCCTGCCGCAAGACTAGGGTGCCGGAGTCCGCGGCGGCCATGGGGACAACTCACCATGGTGCCCCGATACAATCAAGCCATGCCTGCAGCCTATGATCCAGCCACCCCGATCTCCCACTGGGATTCCGGCCTGTGGAGCCGTGTCCTGGCGGCGTCGGGCACGCTGAATCCGTTCACCGGCGCCCCCTTTACCGAGGCCATGCTGGCCGGCCTGGGCGGCGGCATCGGCTTCATGATCTTCACGTTTGACTACAAGGACCTGACCACGGCCTCGATCGTCACCCGCTTCCATCCGGGACCGTATGTGGACAACTTGCTGCGCCGCAGTGGCGCGGCCGTCAATGTCCAGCAGACCGGCAGCGCCCAATTGGCCCAGGCACGCCTCGACGCCGCACTGGACACGGGCGTCCCCGTGGTGGTGCGCGTGGTCCGGGGAAAGTTGCCGTGGGCTGCCGAGGACCCGTTGGCGGACATGGAATCCATGGACGTGGCCGTGGTGGCCAGGGATGCCGAGGGCTACCTGGTGGACGATGGCGGCGGGCGGCTTGGCCGGGCCCGCGCCGGCGCGCAGGCCAAGGCCCGGGGGAGCCGCAAGTCGGACAAGCACTGGCAGGCCCACGTAACGGCCGGCACCGGGACGGCCCTGACGGTGGAAGTGGTGCGCGAGGCCGTGGGGGAAACGGTTGAGGCCCTGCTGGCGGAGACTGCCCCGCCAGGCATTCCGCAGGGCTACGCCAAGAACTTTGGCCTTGCCGGCATGACGTCCTGGGCGCAACGGCTTTCGGACACGTCCACCAAGCGCGGCTGGCCTCGGATCTTTGCCGATCCGGTGCGCGCCGCGCAGGGCCTTGGCATGTTACACGGGCTCCTGGTGGGAAACCGTTACAGCGGGCCCGGCGCTTTGCGTCCCCTCTATGCCCAATTCCTGCGCGAGGTGGCGGCGGGCGGGGGCGCCGGCGTTGAACCTTCAACCCAGGTCTTGGCAGACGCTGCCGAGCAGTACGAACAGCTCGGGGCCCACTGGGACCGGCTCGCCACTCTGGTGGGAGCTGTCCGCGAACCCGACTTTGCGGCCATGGCCGGCGCCGTGGAGGCCATTGCCGCACTGGAGGCGGAGGCGGCCCGATCCCTGCGGAGCTGGTGAGCTGCCGGGGTGCTTAATGGGTGCGGGGCCTTGCTGGGATAGGCTAGGGGCGTGACTTATGAGATTGAGATTGGCCGTGGCAAGCGTGGACGTCGTGCATACTCCCTGGATGACATTGCGATCGTCCCCTCCCGGCGCACCCGGGACCCCAAGGACGTGTCGGTAAAGTGGCAGATCGACGCCTACCAGTTTGAGATGCCGGTCATTGGCGCCCCGATGGACTCCGTCATGTCCCCGGAAACCGCCATTGCCATGGGCAAGCTCGGCGGCCTGGGCGTCCTGGACCTGGAGGGCCTGTGGACCCGCTACGAGAACCCCCAGCCCGTCCTGGACGAGATCGCCCAGCTTGAGGGCTCGGTCATCGACCCCGAGTCCACGCTGCGCCTCCAGCAGCTCTACAGCCCGCCGATCCAGCCCGAACTGATCACCCAGCGCCTGGCGGAAATCCGCGCGGCCGGCGTGACGGTGGCCGGCTCCCTGACGCCCGGGCGCACCCAGGAGTTCTACAAGACCGTGGTTGCCGCCGGTGTTGACGTCTTTGTGATCCGCGGGACCACGGTTTCGGCCGAGCACGTCTCCAAGACCACCGAGCCGCTGAACCTCAAGCAGTTCATCTACGAGCTCGACGTCCCCGTGATTGTTGGCGGTGCGGCCGGCTACACCCCCGCGCTGCACCTGATGCGCACCGGTGCCGCCGGCGTGCTGGTCGGCTTCGGCGGCGGCGCGTCCACCACCACCCGCCGCGCCCTGGGCATCCGCTCGCCCATGGCCAGCGCCATCTCCGATGTGGCGGCCGCCCGCCGCGACTACATGGATGAGTCCGGCGGACGCTACGTGCACGTGATTGCCGACGGCGGTATGGGCTCCAGTGGCGACATCGTCAAGGCGATCGCCATGGGCGCCGACGCCGTCATGCTCGGCGCCGCGCTGTCCCGTGCGGCCGAGGCCCCGGGCCAGGGCTGGCACTGGGGTGCCGAGGCGCACCATCAGGAACTGCCCCGCGGCCACCGCGTGAAGATGGGCACCGTGGGAACCCTTGAAGAGGTGCTGCACGGTCCGGCCCACCAGGCCGACGGCACGTCCAACCTCATCGGCGCCCTGCGCCGTTCGATGGCCACCACCGGCTATTCGGACCTGAAGGAATTCCAGCGCGTCGAAGTGCTGGTTTCCCCCTAGTTCTTCCTTGTGCAGGTGCCCCGTTCCCGGTGTGGAGCGGGGCA
>JBAUMA010000292.1:0-4101 GCA_049578485.1 Specibacter sp. | reverse complement strand
GTCCAGCGGCTCATGCGCACCATGCCCAAGGTGGTCATCGCCGTCGTCAACGGCTGGGCCGCCGGCGGCGGGCACTCCCTGCACGTGGTGGCCGACCTTTCCATCGCCTCCCGCCAACACGGCAAATTCAAGCAGACCGACGCCACCGTGGGCTCCTTCGACGCCGGCTACGGCTCCGCGCTGCTGGCCCGCCAGATCGGCCAAAAGTCCGCCCGGGAAATCTTCTTCTTGGCCCGCGAATACTCGGCCGAGGACATGGTCCGCATGGGCGCCGTCAACGAGGCCGTGGACCACGCGGAGCTGGAAAACACAGCCCTGGAGTACGCTGCTGACATTGCGCGGCAGTCCCCGCAGGCGATCCGCATGCTCAAGTTTGCCTTCAACCTGGCCGACGACGGCCTGGCCGGTCAGCAGGTCTTTGCCGGCGAGGCCACCCGCCTGGCCTATATGACCGACGAGGCGGTGGAGGGCAAGGAGGCGTTCTTGAAAAAGCGCGACCCCGACTGGTCCTCCTTCCCGTACTACTTCTAAATAGGCACGCCACATGACGATTGAACCCCTGCTCAAGGCACTCTCCGACGCCCTGCACGGCGAGGGCCCGGCCGTGCAGATCACGGCCCCCGCCACCCCCGGCGGCGCCGCCGAATTCACCCTGATCCCGCAAGACGAGCTGGGCCTGCCGGCCGGCAGTGACACCGACATCGCCGCCGTCGTACTGACCTCGGGCAGCACGGGACAGCCCAAGCGGACCATGCTCAGCGTCGATGCCCTGGCGGCGTCGTCGGTGGGCACGGCCATGGCGTTGCGCGGCGAGGGCCAGTGGCTGTTGGCCCTGCCCATGCATTACGTTGCCGGGCTGCAGGTGCTGGTCCGTTCGCTGTTCGCCGGCACCCGCCCCTGGGTCATGGACCTCAGCGGCGGCTTCACCCCGGAGGCTTTCACGGCTGCCGCCGAGGAACTGACCGACAAGATGCGCTTCACCTCGTTGGTGCCCACGCAGCTGACCCGCCTGCTGACGAATCCGTCGGCCGAGACACTCACCGTGTTGCGCCGCTTCAACGGCATCCTGCTCGGCGGCGCCCCCGCCAGCCCTGTGCTGCTGGAAGCCGCCCGGGGCGCCGGCATCACCGTCATCACCACCTACGGCATGAGCGAAACCTGTGGCGGCTGCGTGTACGACGGCGTCCCCCTGGAAGGCGTGCACGTCGCCATCCGCGACGGCCGGGTCTGGCTGGGAGGCGATGTGCTGGCCGAGGGCTACGTGGCCGACGACGCCCTGACCGCCGTCGCTTTCTCCGAGGAGGAGCTCGACGGCGACACCGTGCGCTGGTACCAAACCGGCGATCTGGGCGAACTCGACGCGGACGGGCGCTTGCGCGTCCTGGGCCGGGTGGACGACGTGATCATCAGCGGCGGGCTAAAAATTTCCGCGGCGGCCGTCACCGACGGCCTGCACCGCGTGCAGGGTATACGCGAGGCCTTTGTTGGTCCCGTTGCCTCCGAGGAGTGGGGCCAGCAGGTGGCCGCCCTAGTGGTGGGTTCCGGCACCCCGGATTCCCTGCGGGCCGCGGCCGCCTCCGTCATGGAGCCGCACCTGGTGCCCAAGATTGTGGTGTTCGTCTCCGAGCTGCCCGTCCTCTCGACCGGAAAACCGGACAGGAACGCCATTTTGGCCCTGCTCGCGGACGCGGCGTCACCCCGCCCGTAGCGCCGACCCGGCACAATGGAGGAGTGGCATTTCCACCAACTTTCGGTGGCACGCCGAAAATAGGTTCACCCATAAAGGAGTAGTGCTGTGGCCACTGTTGGTCAATGGATTGAAGGCGCCCGCCTGCGGACACTGCCCATGGCGGTTGCCCCCGTGATCATCGGCACGGCCGCCGCCTACGATCTGAATGCCCTGCATTGGGGCCGGGCCGTGCTGGCCGCCCTCGTGGCTTTGCTGTTGCAGATTGGCGTGAACTACGCCAACGACTACTCCGACGGCATCCGCGGAACCGACGAGGTCCGTGTTGGCCCGCTGCGCCTGGTGGGCTCGGGTGTTGCCAAGCCACAGCACGTAAAAATGGCCGCGTTCACGGCCCTCGGCCTGGCCATGCTGGCCGGGCTGGCGTTGGTGGTGCTGTCACAGGCGTGGTGGCTGCTGCTGGTGGGCGCCGGGGCCGTCCTGGCCGCCTGGGGCTACACGGGCGGCAAGAACCCCTACGGCTACATGGGCCTGGGCGATATTTTTGTGTTCTTCTTCTTCGGCCCCGTGGCCACCCTCGGCACCACGTTCACCCAGGCCGGCTCCGTGAGCACGGCGGCAGTCCTGGGTTCGGTCGCGACCGGGCTGATCGCCGTCGCGCTCTTGATGGCCAACAACGTCCGCGACATCCCCACCGACACCGAGGTGGGCAAACGGACCCTCGCCGTGCGCCTGGGCGACAGGAATGCGCGCCTGAGCTACGTGGTGATGCTCGCGTTGTCGCTGGCGATCATGATGGTGCTGGTCCCCGCGAAACCGTGGCTGTTGCTGGTGCTGCTGCTGATCCCGTTCATGCTCATGCCCAGCTGGCTCATGATCAAGGGCAAGAAGCGCAAGAGCCTGATTCCTGTGCTGAAGCAGACGGGCCTGATCAACTTGGGCTTCAGCGTGCTGTTCGCCGCCGCCATGGTGCTGACCCGCCTGAGCAGCTAGCTCAGTCCTTGCGGCCGGCCCACTGGGTGAAGGCGGCAACAGCATCGGGGCTGCCCTTGAGTTCCACATTGGCGGCCGCGCGACGCCCGCTCAGATACAACGCCAGTTCAACGGGATCCCCGGTGATGACGACGCCGTCGCCGCCTTTGTGGACCACCACGGCTTCACCGTCCGGCCGGGCAAGGCTGACGCCCACGGGACTGGAACGGTAGCTCAGCTTGGCCATGAGCGGCATGCCCTTGAACATGGCATCCAATTGCGCGGCCGGCAGCTCGCGGGCCGGAACGGGGCCAGCGCCCCGGCGGGCGTCCTCGTGGTGGATGACGTACTCGAGCAGCTGCCCGGCATCGCCCAGCCACGTCATGGGGTTCAGCGGCCCCGTACCGGCGGCAAACGTGGCCAGCAAGGCCTGGTAGCCCTCGGGAGTCTGTGCCGTTGCGACCAAGGCACCCAGGTGTTTCTCGTGGCCCGGCTCCGCTTTGCCAACCACGTCCATGAGGCGTTGCCACGGGTTGTGCTCGCGCTGGACCAGGTGCCCCAGGAGCATGCGGACATTCCACCCAACACATAAGGTGGGAGCCTCGGGGTCGGCCGTCCTGAAGGACTCCACAAGTGCTTGCCGTTCCGTTTCCATCCACCGCATGGGCGGTCCTTCCACAGTGCTTGGCTAGGGGCCCTTGGTGTGTGCCCGGCTTCTTGGAGCCTACCCGCTGAAGGTGCCTACTCGGCGGGGCGTGCCTTGGGCAGCCTGTCGGCATCCACCCAAATGTCCGGGTTGGCGTCGATGAGTGCGTCCTCGGCGTCGGCGTCGGCCACGGCGCGAGCCGACTGGGTGGTGTCTGCGTCTGGAGCGAAGCGGTCGGCAATCACTGCCGTGGCGCCGTCGCGCTGCTTGCGCAGGAACAAGAAGCTCACCACGAACGCCAATAAGGCTGCAACCAGGGCAGCCGCCATTGGACTCAGGTGCAGGGCCAGGTTGGCGATGAGGAAGAACGCCAGGAACATCAGGCCGCGGATTAGGGAGTATTTGAAGAATGCCACGGCGTCAAGTTTAGCCGGTCAACCTGTATGTCTGCCGCGAGCATTGATTTGTCCTTCGACGGTAGAATAAGGCATGCGTTATATCCCAGTGATCTTCGGTGTGGTCCTCTTCATTTACGGGCTCATCGACTGCCTTCGCAGCGAGCCTGCCGACATTCGAAGCATCCCCAAACCCGCGTGGCTCCTGGTGATTGTGTTGTTGCCGATCGTTGGCGTGGTCCTGTGGTTCTTCTTTGGCCGTCCCCAGTACGCCGCAGCCGGACCCAACCCTGCCAACCGTCCCGTCGCGGGTCCCCGCGGGCCTTCCCCCTCAGCCCGCCCCACCCGGTTTGTGGCGCCCGACGACGACCCCGCGTTTCTGCGGGACCTGGACGTCAACC
>JBAUMA010000291.1:0-2419 GCA_049578485.1 Specibacter sp. | reverse complement strand
GCCTTGCCAATCTCAAAGGACTTGGCGATGGCCATGTTCTTGGGCACCAGTTCACCAATGAGCATGGACAGCAACGTGGCCACCACCATGGCGGTGGTCAGGGCGATGGGGGCCACGGCGGCGTCGGGAACCCCGACACCGGCCAGCGGCACCGAAAGCAGCGAGCCCAGGGACGGTTCAATCAGGAAACCCGTTAGTAGGGTGGTCAGCGTGATGCCCAGCTGGCAGCTGGAAAGCTGGGTGGAGAGGGACTTCAGGCAGCGTAGCAGGGGTGCCGCCGCACGGTCGCCGTCGTCCACGGCGCGCTGGACAGTGGATTGGTCCAGGGCGACCAGGGAAAATTCCACGGCCACGAAGAATCCGGTCCCAAGGACCAGCAACAGGCCTGCGGCCAAGAGCAGCCATTCCATTACAGTTCCCCCGTTTCAGTGCCGCAACTGCGGGGGTCGCGCGCCGGCGGAGGGTGGTCGACGGAAGGGCCGGCCGGTGTTGGCGTGGAGGTATGGTGGGCTCGTGTGCGGGGTTTGCCGGCATATGCAACATTTGTCCCGGAGCGTGAAGTGCCACTCCGCGAACCGTTGTGCCGGCCCCTAGATTTACTTTCCATAGGCCCCTGAGTCTACATGAGCACCCTGTGCCGCCTTCGAGGCGGGCAGCGTGTCAGCTGCCCGGCAGGGCGGAGTGGGCGCCCAGGCCGTGGAACACGCGCCGATGGTAGACGAGGGGGTCATCCTGCGTGTGGGGAGCAATGACTTCCACGACTGACGCGGCCACCAGCAGGGAACCTCCCGCGGGGGTGCGGCTGAGGACCTGGCAGCGCAGGGCGAACCCGCCGTGCATCAGCAGCGGCTCCCCCGATTCCAGCCGCGTCCACACCATGGCCCCGGTGAAGCGTTCAGAGGAGGCGCTGGCAAAGGTCTTGGCAAGTTCCAAATCGCCGGCGGTGAGCAGATGCACCACGAGGGTGTCCGCCACGGCAATCGCGGCAGCCGAGCCGGACTGTGAGGCCAGCGAAAACGCCAGGATGGGCGGCTCCGCCGACACGGAGGCCACGGAGGAGGCGGTGATACCCACAGGCCCCGAGCCGACGTCGGCGGTGATGATCGAGACGCCGGCCGGGTGCCCGCCAAACGCGGCCTTGAAGTCGCTGGTGACCTTTGCTGCTGCGTTGGCCAGTGGCTGCGCCGTCATGTCCGTGGTTCCTCTCACCGTGGCCCGCCCGAAGTGCCGGGCCATCAACGACTCTAAAACCTCAACTTAAGTTGAGGTCAAATCGAGGCGCGTTATCCGCCGTCGAAGGCCCTGGCTCCGGGGCCCTGCCCGGCCACCAGGTCGTTGGGGTTGACGAAACCGCACTCCGCCAGTGAAAGGCAGCCGCAACCGATGCACCCGCCCAGGCTGCCCCGCAACTTTTCTAGTGCAAGGATGCGCGCATCGAGCTCGGCCCGCCATTGTTCGGAGAGCCGCTGCCAGTCGGCCTGGGTGGGCACGCCGTCGTTGGGCAGTTCCGCAAAGACCGTGGCCACCAGGGACAAGGGGATCCCGGCCCGCTGGGCGGCGCGGATCACCGCCACCCGGCGCAGCACAGAGCGCGAATACCGGCGCTGGTTCCCGGCCGTGCGGGTGCTAAAGATCAGGCCCTGCCGTTCATAAAAGTGCAGGGCCGAGACGGTGGTGCCGCCACGCTGGGCCACCTGGCCCACGCTCAACTGTTCGTCGGCGCGCGGCTGCCCGGCGTCGTCGTCCACTTCTTAGCGGTTCCCCGCCAGAGTGATGCCGGCGACGGCCTGGGACAGGATTTCGGTGATGCTTTCGGAGATGTCGATCACGACGGCGTGCTCGTCGTCGGCCAGCGGTTCCAGGGACGCAAGCTGGGAGGCAAGCAGCGCCGGCGGCATGAAGTGCCCGGAACGGCCCTCAAGCCGGGAGCTGAGCACCTCCAGCGAACCGTCCAGGTGCAGGAAAATGGTGTCGGGCGCCTTGGCGCGGATCACGTCGCGGTAGCTGCGCTTGAGTGCCGAGCAGGCGATGACGATGCCTTTGGCGGTGGTGTTGGCCAGCTCGTTGCCGACGATTTCCAGCCACGGCCAGCGGTCCGCATCCGTCAGGGGGGTCCCTGCCGCCATCTTGCTGATATTCGCCATGGGATGCAGCGAGTCGCCATCAAGGAAGGGGATGTCCATGGCGTCAGCCACCAGTGCCCCGATGGTGCTCTTGCCGGCGCCGGAGACGCCCATGACGATGACGCGGGTGACGGCTGCGGGGGTGGGTTCGTTCGTGGTGTGCACGGGGGTTTCCATACTCTCTTGTATACCAAAACTTGGCCGGGGCCGCCCCATCGGGCGTCCCCGGCCAGGCAGAAGTGCCCTTGTGTGACCTTAGAGGGGGAGATCCTGGCGGATACGGACAGGCTCTGCTT
>JBAUMA010000290.1:0-2187 GCA_049578485.1 Specibacter sp. | reverse complement strand
TGGTGGCGGCAAAGCTGGCCGAGGACCTGCACCTGCCTGCTGTTGAATCCAGGTGTGCCGTGATGGCCCTGGACTTCGCGCGGGAGGCCGGTGATTCCCGGCGTGCCCGGGCGGCGCAGGACTGTTTGGACCGGCTCGTGCTGAGTATTCCCGTTTTGCCGCTGGCGCCGCAGAGCGAGGGAGTAAAGTTGACCCAGCGGGAGTTGCAGGTTGCCAAGCTGGCCAGTCGTGGGCTCGGCAACAGGGCCATTGCCGAGAAGATGGGAGTCTCCGTGCGGACAGTGGAAGGCCACCTCTACCAGGTGTTTGCCAAACTCGGCATCACCTCACGCAATGAACTCATGCAGGTCCGGGAAGTCTCGTGACGGCCCAGGACGTGCAAACAAACGTGGTCGAACCCGGCGAGAATGCCCCGCCGTTTTGCCGCAGCGCAGAACTCGAGGACATCCTCACGGCCATCGGCAGTGAGGACTGCCGGGCCGTATTCGTCACCTATGACACGGGCCTGGGCGCCTCAAGCATCTTGCGCGAGTTGGCCGCAACTGCAGGTCACCGGGGCCCTGTCCTGACAGTGCACGGGACACCGTCCCTTTCGGCAGTGCCGTTCGGTGCGCTGGCCCCTTTTCTGCACGAGTTTTCCCTCGACGACCTGACGGTGCGCATGAATGTGCTGCGCGGACTGCTGGCCGCATTGGACAAGCAGCGGGAAGCACCGGCGCAGTCCGGCCGGGCCACCCCCTTGATCATCGTCGACGACGCCCACGCCATCGACCCCTCCACCGCCGACCTCCTGGTGGGACTGGCCCTCTCGGGAACGGCCCACGTGGTGGCCTCGCACTTGCGTTCCAAGGACATGCCCCACCCGTTGCCCAAACTCTGGTCCAGTGGCATGGCCGAGAGCATTGAACTTTTTCCGCTGACCCGTGAGCAGGGGCATGAATTTTGTGTGGCCATATTGGGTGGCCTGGTGGCCCCGGCCACCAGCTGGCACTTTTGGTTTTCCGCCGGTGGAAACGTGCTGTTGCTCAAGATGCTCGTTGAGGAAGCCATGGCGGATGGCCTGGTCCGGGTGAGGCACGGACTGTGGAGCTACCGGAGGGGCACCGGCACGGGCAACATTGGGCGGGATCTGGGCGAGGTGGTACGCCAGCAGATTCGCGGCCTGGGCAGTTCCGCCGAGACAACCCTGCACCTGGTGGCGCTGGCCGAACCCATCGCGCTGGAAACCGTGAAGGAAATTTGCGGGGCCGACGCCGTCGGCGAACTTCAGGCCCGCCGCCTGGTCCGGGAACAAGCCGGTGAGGAAGGCATGCTGCGGCTGGTCAATCCCATCTACGGGGAAGCGATCCGGCAGATGGTCCCGCCCACCCAAAGCCGGGTCTTGTACGAGCGCCTGATCGAGCGCCTCGACGCCGACCCCGCAACCTCGGAGTCATTGCTGCGACGGGTCACCTGGGCCGTTGACAGCGGCCTGGAGGTACCGGACGAACAGCTGTTGCAGGCCGCAATCTTTGCCTGCAAGCTCCTGCAACCGGGTGTGGCCCTGCACCTGCTCAAACCCATTGGAAGCGGCCGCAACGCCTTGCGCGCCAGGGTGATCCGCGCCCGCGCCAAGTACACCCTCGGTGACTACCAGGGGGCGGCGACGTTGCTGGACGGCGGATTCGACGAGGCCCGCAACCTCAGCGATTTGCTGTTTGGCACGCTGTTGGGCGCCATCACCAAGTTGGCGGTCGGCATGCCGGTGTCCAGCATTGAAAACGACGCCTTGCACCTGCGGGCGGCAGGGGAAAGGCTGACCAAGCTGTTCCCGGCCGATGCCGACAGGATTCGCCGGCATACCCAGGAAAACGCAAATCTGCTGGAACTGATGGTGCTCTCCCAAAGGGGGGAGTACCGGCTCATGCCGCCATTGATTGAATCCATTCTGGAAAATGCTGCCGGCCTGCAGGATGAGGAATACAAGCTCAACAAGTCATTTGCCCTGGCCATGGACTCCGAACGGCTGTGCGCGCAGGGCTATCCAGACCAGGGATTCAAGCGCGCCATGGAGGCCTTTGCCATTGAGCATTCGGCGGACCACGACGTCTTCTTCCTGCCCGAGATGATCATCGTGCGGCAACTGTGTGCGACCCTGACCAGTGGCGACCTGGGCATGTCGGCGCAGCTGTTGGACACATTCTCCGT
>JBAUMA010000289.1:0-2348 GCA_049578485.1 Specibacter sp. | reverse complement strand
GTTGTCAGGCGGGCAGCAGCAACGCGTGGCCATTGCCCGGGCCCTGGCCCTTGACCCGAAGATCCTGCTCTTCGACGAACCCACCTCAGCCCTTGACCCGGAACTTGTCAACGAGGTCCTGGATGTCATCCGCGAACTCGCCACCTCCGGCACCACACTGGTCATCGTCACGCATGAGATGGGCTTCGCCCGCGACGTGGCGGACACCGTGATCTTCATGGACCAGGGCCGGATCGTGGAGCGTGGCACCCCGGCGGAGATCTTCGGCAACCCCCGGGAAGAGCGCACCAAGGGCTTCCTGTCCAAAATCATCGAACCAGCGTTCAACATCTAAGGACCACCCCATGACTCAGCATTTCCGACGACCGCGCCGGCGCAGCAAAACCGTACTTCCCGCCGTCGTCCTTTCCACGGCGCTGGCCGCCGCCGCGCTGCTCAGCGGCTGCTCCGACCCCGGCGCGCAGGCCGCACTCAACCAGCCGACGACGGCGGCACGCAACGGTGTGGTGTACAACAGTTCGCTGGAGCAAAACCGCATCCGCGCCCGGAAAGACCCGGCCGCGGCGGCCCTGGTGCCGGCATCCGTCTCCAAAGACGGCGTGCTCACGGTGGGCGCCGCGGCAGGCTCCGTGCCGCTGGCCTACTACGCAACGGACAATAAAACACCCATCGGCTCGGAGATCGACATCGCCTCGCTCGTGGCGGACAAGCTTGGCCTGAAACTCGATGTCAAGGTCACCTCGTGGGAGAACTGGCCCCTGAAGACCCAATCGGGCGACTTTGAGGCCGTCTTCTCCAACGTGGGCATCAACAAGGACCGGGTGAAGCTGTTCGACTTCTCCAGCTACCGGGCCGCGTTCATGGGCTTCGAAGCCAAGAGCAGTGCCACATATGACATCAAGGGTGCAGAAGACATAGCCGGGCTGAAGATCTCCGTGGGCTCGGGCACCAACCAGGAGAAGATCCTGCTGGCCTGGAACAAGCAGCTCGAGGCGGAGGGCAAGGCCCCGGCCGTGCTGCAGTACTACTCCTCCGACGCCGACACCATCCTGGCGCTCGCCTCCGGGCGCACCGACCTCAACCTGGCCCCGTACCCGTCCGCCGTGTACCTGGCCAACACCCGCACCGACCTGAAGATCGTGGGCAAGGTCAACGCCGGCTGGCCCAACGAGACCCTCGTTGCCGCCGTCACGCTCAAGGGCAACGGCCTGGCCCCGGCCGTCACGGACGCGCTGAACTCGGCCATCAAGGACGGTTCCTACGCCAAGGTCTTGGCGCGCTGGGGCCTCACGGATGAAGCCGTCCCGGCCGCCACCACGGTCACGGAGGCCAACTACAAGGTCGGCGCCAAATGAAATTCCAGGCCCCAGACACCCTCGCCACCGACCACGCCAACCTTAGGAGCAACCATGTCCTCAGCATCAACTAAGACCTTGGAGAACACCTTCTCCGCCGACTGGCAGCAGTGGCACGCCAAGCACGAACAGCTGCGCAGCGACCCCCACGGCTTCCTGGCCGTCACGGACTTGCACTGGCTCACGGACCAGCCCGCCGCGCTCGCCGGTGCGCCCGGCACCTGGCGGGTGGAGGACGACGTCGTCCGCGTCGCCTTGGGTGCCGGGGACAGCCTGCGCCGCGACGGTGTGGAACTGAATACCGGCACCGGGGAGCTCGCTTTCGGGCCCATCGGGGAACGTGACGGCTTCAATCTTGGCTATGGCGACACCATCCTGGAACTGGCCAAGCGCGGAGGGGAGTACATCCTGCGCCCGCGGAATCCCAGCAATCCACTGCTGCGCCAATACCAGGGCACGCCCGCCTACACTCCGGATGAACGCTTTGCGGTGCCGGCCAACTATGTACCCTTCAGGCAGCCCCGCGAAACCACCGTGGGTGCCGCCGTCGAAGGCATCCAGCACGTTTACCAGGCACCCGGGCAGATCCTCTTCCGGCTCGGAGGGCAGGACCAGGAGCTGACGGTGTTCAACGGCCACGCCGCGGGCACGTTCACGGTGCTTTTTACGGACGCCACCTCCGGGGTGAGCACCTACGCAGCCAACCGTTCCCTGACGTTTTCAGCGCCAGAGCAAGGCGGGCCCGTGGCCATTGACTTCAACCGGGCCGTCAACCTGCCGTGCGCCTACACGGACCTGGCCACCTGCCCGCTGCCGCCGGCGGAGAACCACCTGACGGTTGCCGTCGAAGCCGGCGAGAAGACCCCGTTCGAACGCGAGGCTGCCCTGTGAGCGCGCGCGATCAGCAGCCAGGAGGATTCCTGGCCCTGGAACTCGACGGCGACGGCGCCCACCCCGCCGCTTGGCGGGCCGCGCGCCACAGCCCGGCGGAGC
>JBAUMA010000288.1:0-12202 GCA_049578485.1 Specibacter sp. | reverse complement strand
GACTGCGGCCAGGCCGCCGCCGGAGCCGCCGGGGGAAGCGCTGGCGGGGGGCGGCGTCGTGCCGGATGGCGGGGAAGCCTGCGGCTGGGGGGCCGCGGGGGAGGAATCTGATGCCGCCCCGGGTGTGCCGCCGTAGTTCAGCCGGCGTTCCATTTGGTCCAGCCGGGCCGCCATGCCACGGGCGGAGGCGTCGGCGCCGGGCAGCAGGAGCCGCGCACCAAGGAGTTCAAGGTGGAGGCGGGGCGAGGTGGCACCGGTCATCTCGTTGAAAGCCGAGTTGGTGACATCCGCTGCCCGGGAGAGCTCAGCGGCACCGAGCTGGGCGGCCTGGGTCTGCATGCGGGCGATGAGCTCATCCGGGGTGCCGCGCAAAATTGCGTGGGCACTTTCGGGCATGGCAGCAACAATGATCAAATCGCGGAACCGCTCCAGCAGGTCCTCCACGAAGCGCCGGGGATCGTGCCCGGTCTGGATGACGCGGTCCACCGACTTGAAGACGGTGGCGGAATCGCCGGCGGCCAGGGCCTCGACGACGTCGTCCAGCAGGGAAGCGTGCGTGTAGCCGAGCAGGTCGACGGCGAGCTCGTAGTCAAGGCCCGAGGCGCCGGCGCCCGCCATGAGCTGGTCCAGCACGGACAACGAATCGCGCACCGAACCGCCGCCGGCCCGGATCACCAGTGAAAGCACTCCAGGGGCAACCGCCACCTGCTCTTGCTCGCACAAGTGTGCCAAATAGGCCATGAGCGGTTCGGGCGGCACCAGCCGGAACGGGTAATGGTGCGTGCGGGAGCGGATGGTGCCAATGACCTTGTCCGGCTCCGTGGTGGCAAAGATGAACTTGATGTGCTCCGGCGGCTCTTCAACGATCTTCAGCAGGGCGTTGAAGCCGGCCGAGGTGACCATGTGGGCCTCATCGATGATGAAGATTTTGTAGCGGTCCCGGATGGGGGCAAAAGTGGCGCGTTCGCGAAGGTCGCGTGCGTCATCCACGCCACCGTGGCTGGCGGCGTCAATTTCGATGACGTCCAGGGAGCCGGGGCCGCCGCGGGCAAGTTCCACGCAGCTGTCGCAAGTGCCGCAGGGGTGTGAGGTGGGCCCTTGGGCGCAGTTCAGACAGCGGGCCAAGATACGCGCGGAGGTGGTCTTGCCGCAACCGCGCGGGCCGGAGAACAGGTACGCGTGGTTGACCCGGTTCTTGTCCAGCGCGGTCATCAGGGGAGCGGTCACATGCTCCTGGCCGATCACGTCCGCAAAGGAATCGGGACGGTACCGGCGATAAAGGGCTGTTGGTGCGCTCACAGATAAAACCCTATCTAATCCGCCTGACAAAATGCCGGTCGCTGCCGCAGATTGGGCAAATCTGGGGAAAAGTAAAGACCCCCCATGCACCCGCCAGAGCCCGCTTACCCTTGCTACCTTCCGGTCCTGGGGGAGTTCACAGGGTGACGCCACATGAGGGGCCGTCAAACAGCCTACCCGACAGAGCCGGGAGGGTCGAATTGACGTGGGGCATCCGGACGCCCGGCGGGTCGTGTCAATTTCGACGCCGTGGTGGTACGTTCGCCACGTAGGGGCGATTCGGTCTGTCGCCAGGACGTTCCCGGCGGTTGGTCCCAGCCGGCGGGAGCCACGAAGAGATGGAAATAGTCATGATGTACGGAATCTTCCAATGGGTATTTATGGTGCTGGCCTTTATTTGTGGAGTCTCCGCGCTGGTGCGCATTGAGTCGTTCTCCAGCCACTCCACCCAACGCACCAGCCACCACTCCGAGCAGCAGGCGCTGTTGTGGATTTTGACAGTGGTGTTTGCCCTGGCCGCGTTTGTCGCTGCGGTGCTGGCGGTCCGTGCCGGAATGAGGTAGCCCCGCCCTCCGCGGTGGTCCGGGGCATCGGTGTTGCCCCTTTATGCCGCGACACTTCTTTTTTGATGTGAGCCAAGCCGCCGTGTTGTGGAACGAAATATTTACGTGCGTTGTGTCACAAGCCGTGACAATGTTGTAAAGTTGTTGTTGTGCACATGTTGTGGCGGGAGCACCCCAACATTGCACGGGCCGGGAACCCTGGGTTTCCGCCACTGCTGGATGGTCTGCCTTCCGATGGACCGAATGGGAGATGAGGGTAGTAGGGCTTGAACGGGGCCTTACTACCCTTATTTTCTGCCACTTTTGGCCTCCGGGGGACTCGATTCGTAAGTTGGCGCGTCGTCGGGTACTCTGGAACCTGCCGTGTTCGCCACGGCAAGCTGGAGGATTCGCCTAGCGGCCTATGGCGCACGCCTGGAACGCGTGTTGGGTTAACGCCCTCGGGGGTTCAAATCCCCCATCCTCCGCCAGCAACAAAGCGGTCCCGCACTGTGGAAACACGGATGCGGGGCCGTTTTCGTTTGCCCGGGGGATATTCCCGGCCGGTGTCCGCGTGGACGGCAGGGACCGGGACTATGATCGTCCAGTGACTACCCAGACCCTCAACACGATGTCCCTGACCCTCAACGACGGCACACCCACCACGATGGCGGAGCTGCCCGGCAAAGCGGTCCTGCTGGTGAATGTCGCCTCCGAATGCGGCTTCACGGTGCAGTACGACGCCCTCGAAGCCCTCTACGAAAAATACCGGGACCGCGGCCTGGAAATCCTCGGCCTGCCGTGCAATCAATTCGGCGGGCAGGAACCGGGAACCGATGAGGAAATAGCCGATTTTTGCCGCAAGAACTTTGGCGTGACATTCCAGCTCGGCGCCAAAATTGATGTCAACGGCCCAAACGCCCACCCCATTTTTGCCGAGCTGACCAACCACGGCCAAAACCCCGTCAAGTGGAACTTTGAAAAGTTCCTGATCACCGGCGAGGGCGCCGTCGCGGCGAGATTTGCTTCCGCAGTCACGCCGGACGCCCCCGAGCTGGTGGCCGCCATCGAGGCGGCGCTGGCCTAACCAGCCGCGGCTAACTCGCCACAGCCTCGAGCCAGGCACGCAGGAACGCGGCACCGGCGTCGTCGTGGATGACGTCCCCGCCCAGCCCAAGATCCGCCGACGTCAGGATCGGATACGGTTTGGCGGGGACGCCGTCGGCCGGGCGGACGTCAACATGCTTGACCTCGTGGTCCTGGTGGTGCAGCCAGTCGGCCATGGCATAGTCGGTGCGTGAATCTCCCATGGTGCGCCACGCCTGGGGCACGATGCCCTGGGCGGCCAGGAGTTCCACGGCCCGGCTGGCCCCCAGGTCCTTGCCCAGCCGGATCGATTCAATGTCCGTGGAGATGATGGTGGGGTCCACCCGGAAGTCGATGTTGCCGGCGTCGTCCGGGCTCTGGTGGTCCAACCGCACGGCACCGAGGTCATCGCCGGCCAAAAGTGCCAGGGCATCGGCATCAAAGTCCTGCTGCTCGATCAGGTAGTCGGCGTTTTCCACACTGACTCGCTGCTCCACGGACACCATGGCCCGCTTGGTCTCATCAAAAAACATGTGACTCGCGTATTTGGCCGCCACCAGGTCCCGGACCTTGTGGCCGTACGACGCAGGCACGGCAAGCTCCTTGTCCACGTGGATGGTGCCCGGGCCGGCGGCCGTGTAGCTAAACCAGACGGCGCCCTTTTCGCAGATGGCATGCACCACCGAACCGTCAGGCATGCCGGCAGCCAGCATGGGGGCCATGACCTGCTCGGCGATGAAGGCATCGGAACGGCCGGTGTTGAATACCACCGGGATGCCCGCCCGCACCAGGGCGATCAGGCTGGCAATGATGTCCGGGGACACTTTCCGGGTGATGGGGCTGGCGATGGGCCCGTCCACGTCGAGTAGCAGGGCAAGTGGCGGAGTTTCTAGCGTCATGCCCCCATGATTCCAGTCTTTGGTGTCCAATGCGCGGACGCAACTGTAACCTTTTGGCAACACACCCCCGGCGCGCGTGTTGCTGCGTTCCCATTGGGCCATGGAGTCCCTAGTCTGTAGAGGGTGATCTTCAAAGCTGTCGGCGACAAACGCCCTTATCCTGACCATGGATACGTAACGCCCAAGGACTGGGCGGCCGTTCCGCCGCGCCAGGTCCGTCTTGCCGAGCTCGTGACCACCAAGGCGCAGCTGGACCTTGAGGCGCTCCTGGCCGAGGATTCCACATTTTTTGGCGACTTGTTCCCGCACGTGGTGCAATGGCGCGGCACGCTGTACCTCGAAGACGGACTGCACCGGGCGGTGCGCACGGCCTTGCACCAGCGAACCATCCTCCACGCACGTGTGTTGGTGATAGATGACTAACGGAACCCAGCACGACGACGATGTCCTGCTGACAGCCCGACAAACCCGCAAAGCCGCGCGGGAGGCAAAGCGCCAGGCCAAGGACGCCGCCTATGAGGAGCGCCTGGCCCGCAAGAGATCCAAGGATGTGCACTTCCTGCGCGGGCACCACATCATCGATGCCCGCGGCCTGGCGGAAGCCTTCCCCGAACCGGAAACGCCGGAATACGATCCCGGCACCGTCCGCCGGCGCGTGACCCACGCCGTCACCCTGGTGGTGCTGCTCGCGCTGGTGATTTCCGGCGTCGTGGTGGCGGGGATGATCCAACGCGGCGAGCTCGAACTGAAATTCGGGTTTGCCAAGCCCGTCGCCGCCGCTGAGGTGTGCCCGCCGGAAAAGCTCAAGTACCCGGCCAATAAGGCCGTGACGGTCAATGTCTACAACGGCGGCAGTCGCGAGGGCATGGCCGGTTCCGTTGCCGCGGAACTGAAAAAACGCGGCTACAAGGTCAAGGACGTCTCCAACGAGTTCAGCAAGTATGTGGCTCCGGTTGTGGTGATGTCGGGCTCCTCCGGCCATGCGGCCGCCTTCAACCTCCAGCGCAACGTGGTCGGTGCCGACTATGTCCAGGACGACCGCAAAGACGGCAGCGTCGACTTCATCATCACCAGCGAATATGCCGGACTGGTGGACGCCAACAAGGTACTCAAGACACCCGGGGTGCTTTCCTGCCCCCGCCTGGTCCCGCAACCGTCAGCCACTCCCGTGGCGAGCCCCAAACCGGCCGTGCCCGCCAAGAAGTAGCTTTAGCGGATGGTGATGGGCCGGCCGTCGTCGTCAAATGCGGCACCCACCCCAGCCTGAATGAACCGCACGGCTGCGGCCACACGGTCCTCGTCGGGGGTGGTGGAGGTGCGCCGGGAGGCACTTGCCGTCAGCGAGCCGTGGATCAGCTGCACCAGCGACTCCACATCGGCCTCGGGCAGGAATCCCAGGTCCATGCCGTCGCGCAGGATGTCCTGCAGGAGCTGGTTCAGTTCCCCCACGTGCACGGCCAGTTTGGCGAAGGAGTCGCTGGAGAGCACCGAGCGCATGGCCGGGCCCGGCGGCAGGTGGCGGCGGGTGAGGTCCTCCATCTGGGCGTGCACATAGAGGGAAAGCCTGTCGACGGGGTTTTCCAGGCCGCCCAGGCGTGCCTTGAGCTCGGCGACAAAGCGGCCGGTTTCATCCAGCGCGTACGCCACCAGGAGCTGTTCGAGGTCGGCAAAGTAGTTGTAGACGGCGGTGCGGCCCACGCCGGCGGTCCGCGCGACGTCCGTCATGGTCAGTCCCGGAAGGCCGTGGGTGAACAAAAGTTCGCCGAAGGCGTCGAGGATCTTGCGCTGCGTCTGCTCGCGCTGCGCCGCATTGCTGGGGGCGGCTATTCGTGGCATAAGGCCATTTTACCGTCAATTTGTCAGCAAAAGCACAGGCTCCTGTCAGCCGCCCATGGCGCGCCGGCGAATGTCCAGGACACGCACGACGGCGGCGCTCACGTCCCGTTCGAACGGCAGTTCCGCCGTGGTTAGGGCCGACGCGGCCAGTGCCTTCTCGATGCACTTCGCCGCCAGCCGCTCCGGCAGGTGCAGGGACCGCCCGAAACGCAGCCAGTCGTTGCGGTCCAGGCCCGTCCTGCTGCCGGCCCGCCCGCCCAGGGGGAGCGCCATGCCGGGGTCGCGGGAGGGATCCCCATCGGTCAGCTCGGTGACGATGCCGCCGGGCACGCCCGCGGCAAACCCCTGCTCGATTTCGGCGGCCAGCGTGCACTGGAGGTCGTAGGCCGGCGCCACGAACCATTCCCCGCCCGGATGTTGGAGCACGGAGACGTTCTTGGCGTGGAGGTTGCCGTTGCCCGTGAGCCAGCCAAACAGGAATTGCAGGAACACGTTCCTGGCCGCAAGGGCCCGGGCGGCGCACATCGCCACGACTGCCGTGGCCACAGCTTCCGTGGGAATCGCGTACTTGCGCGACGGCGGCAGCCCCAAGAGCTGGGCCCCGTCCTCCACGGCCAGCGGACCACTGGGGGACCGGTCGAAACGTGACACCAACAGCGCGGCCTGCCCTGCGCCGTCGTGCACCAGCCGGGCCTGGGCCACCGGGATGGCCAGCCGCCTCGCCTTGCTCAACAGCAGGTGCTCGGTTTCGACCTGCCGGGCGTGGCTGCCGTCGTTGAACTTCAGGATGTAGGCGCGCGAATGGTCCTTGTCGTGGACGTAGGAGGCCGTGACCTTGTCCTGCAGGCCGGCCAGCGCCGAGGGGTCGACGGGGCCCGGGACGGCGGCGAAATCGGCGAAACGGATGGATTCCATGGTCTTGGACACGCGCAACAGGGGTGGGATGGTCTGCGGGTCGTCGCCGGCGGGCAAGATCTGCACGTCGCCCACAGGGTTTTGCCCGGCCGCCAGCAGCAGTGAGAATTCGTCGGCGATGGTGGTTTTCACCGCCCACCGCAGCTTGGACAACCGTTCACCCTCCGGCAGCAGTCCGGCAAAAAACGCCGGGACGGCGCCGTGGCCCAGGGACACCGGGACATCCAGGGCCGGCAGGGTGGAGGCGATGGCCGGGCCGCCGGAGCTGAGGTAGTGGGGAAGGTAGGAGAAGACGACGCCGGTGCGGGCATGGCGGGTGAGCGTTGCCGCGGCCCGTCCCTGTTTGTACACGACCGCCTGGTGGATCTTCTTCGCGTCCTCCGGGTTCTTCATGGGCGCTGCACGGTGAGGTTCAGGCTGAGGCCCAGGGCGTTGGCCACGGCGCTGAGGATGTCCAGGCGCACGGTTTCACGGCCATTTTCCAGATCGCTGAGCACCCGGGCGGAGATGTCGGCCAGGTCTGCGGTCTCACTTTGCGTCAGGTCAAGTTCCCGACGCCGGGCCCGCAAGGTGGCGCCAAGTTGGGCTGCATCCATGCTGCCTTCCTCACTGCCGGCTCGATTCCTCTGCGACGGGCCCCGGTACCGGCCGCCCATGGCTCCATCCTACGACGTGGCCGCATGCATTCTGCAGGATCGTGCAGATATTTCCCGCTGGCCTGGGCGACCTCGACACCTGCTCGCCGAGAACGGGGCCAACTCGCGAACGCATAGTGCAAACAAATACACCGGCTTCGCGGCTTGGCCCCGTTTTCGCGGAACCGGGTGCTGTGTGCTGCCACCCGCGGACACCCGGACTCTTGTCCGGCCGAGGAAAGCTAATGTTGTCCAGTGAGTAATTTTGTCGTGAAGAAGCCGTGGACCGGGCGTATCGGGGCCCTGTTGGGAATCCTGATCATGGCGTTGAGCCTGCGGACGGCCGTGTCCGTGGTGCCGCCGCTGCTGGGTGAACTGCGCGGCGAGCTGGGCTTCGACGCCGGAACCATCGGCCTGCTCGCCATGCTCCCGCCCCTTGTTTTCGCTGTATTTGGGCTGTTGACACCCCTACTGATCCGCCGTTTCGGACTCGAGAAGGTGCTGGTGTCCGCCGTCGTCCTGGCCGTGGCGGGGCAGCTGGTGAGGGTCTCGAGCGGTTCGGTGTGGCCGTTCCTGGGCTGGTCGGCTGTCATCATGGCCGGCTACGGGATCGGCAATGTGGTGCTGCCGCCGCTCGTGAAGAAGTACTTCCCGGACCGTGTGGGCGTGGTGACGGCGGGGTACGTGACGCTGCTGGCGGTGGGCACAGCCGTCAGCCCCCAGCTGGCCGTCCCGATTGCCGGGTTGAGCAACTGGCGGGTGTCCATTGGGTTGTGGGCGTCCGTCAGCCTGGTGGTTTTGCTGCCGTGGGCCGCGCAGGCCTGGCGCGACCGCCGCGATCGGCAGGCCGCAAGCCGGGCGCACGCCGCAGCGGGCACTACGGCCGCAGTCACTCCCGGTGCGGTCATCCAAAAGCTGGTGCCGTGGCGCTCGCCCGTCGCCTGGGGGTTGGCGATCTTCCTGGCCGGCAACTCCGCCCAAACCTATGTCTACTTCACGTGGCTGCCGCCGTACCTGTCCGGGCAGGGCCTCGACGCCGCCGCGGCAGGATCGGCGCTGGCCTACTTTGCCATCCTCGGCCTGCCCGTGAGCCTGCTGGTGCCGTTGTGGGTGCCGCGCATGAAGAACCCGATCGTGGCCATCCTGGTCTTCTCCGCCTGCTGGGCCACGGGGCACCTGGGCCTGTTCCTGGCGCCGATGGACGGGACGTGGCTGTGGGTGACCTTTGCCGGCCTGGGCCAGGGTACGTTCGCCACGGCGCTGCTCATGGTGAACCTGCGCTCGCGGACCACCCACGGTTCCGCCGTGCTGTCCGGGTTCAGCCAGGGCGTGGGGTATGCCGGTGCAGGGATCGCCCCGCTGTTGTTTGGCACGTTGCACGACGCCACCGGATCCTGGAGCGTCTCCTTTGCCTCGCTGGGCGTATGCCTGGCAGTCATGCTGGTAGGTGCCGTGATGATCAACCCGCGGCGGTACATTGAAGATTCCGCCATCGATGCCGCTGTGGCGCCGCAGCCCGGCGCCGTCGGCAAGGGGTAAGGGCGCCACCGGCCCTTGTCCCTTAGCGGATCCTGCGCTGGCGGTGCGTGGGGAAGTGCTCGCGGACCTGGGAAATGGCCGGCTGCGAGACCTCTGAAGCCAGGACCCCGGGCCGCGTGCCGAGTTCGGCCAGCACGTCCCCCATGGGCCCGGCCAGCAGCGTGTTCCCCACCGATACCGGTGGAGCCTGGCAAACCCCTGCCACATACAGGCTGTTCTCAATGGCCCGGGCCGCCAGCAAGGTCCGCCATTGCGCGGTTTTCAACTCTCCCGGCACCCACGAGGAGCACACCAGCAAAACCTGCGAGCCGGCGTCGGACAAGCCGCGCGCCTGCTCGGGAAAGCGGAGGTCGTAGCAGGTCATCAGGCCAAAACGCACGCCGTCGACGTCGAACACCACCGGCTCCGTCGACGGTGCGGGGGCCACGAAATCGGATTCGCGGAAACCCTGAGCGTCAAACAGATGCACCTTACGGTAGGCAGCCAGCAAGGCGCCGTTGGCGCTAAACGCGGCCAGCGTGTTGAACGCCCGGCCGGGGTCGGGGGAGGATTCCACCATGCCGGCCACCAGGGCAATTCCGTACCGGGCTGCGATCCCGGCCAGCTCGGTACCCACCGGCCCGTCCAGCGGCTGCGCCGCGGTCGGGAACGTCGCGTCGATCATCTTCTTCTCGTACGTGGCGTATTCCGGGAAAGCGACGAGCTGGGCGCCGCCGGCCGCGGCCCGGGCGGCGTAGGCGTCGATGACGCGCAGGTTGGCAGCGGTGTCCGTGCCGGAGGCCAGCTGGCCGAGGGCAATGCGCACGGTGGCTCCTTTCCTATGGAAACGTTGCTGGCAGGTGTAGCGCCTAGGCTACCGCTTCCTCCAGCGTGGCCATTTCCGGCGGGGCCTTGCGCAGGCCCTTGGTGATGAACAGCAGCACCACGATCCCCACGGCAAGCCAGGACAGGCCCAGCGTCACGGCGTGGATGTCCAGCTGCGAGAGCAGGTAGCCGCAGACCACGGCGCCCACGGCCGGGATCACCACGTAGCTGATGGGGTTCAGCACGTTCCCGGCCCGGCGCTCCCGGACATAGTGGAAGATGACCGAGACATTGACCAGCGTGAACCCCGTGAACGCGCCAAAGTTGATGAACGAGGTGGAGGTGGCCACGTCCAGGAAGATGGCGATCAGCCCGATGACGCCGGCAATGACGATGTTCGCGACGGGCGTGTGGTACTTGGCGTTGAGCCGGCCAAACACGGCCTTGGGGAGCACCGAATCGCGGCCCATGGCGTACATGAGGCGGGAGGCGCTGGCTTGTGCGGCCAGGCCGGAGGCAAACTGGGCGGCGACCAGACCGGCCAGGAACACGGCGCCAAAGAACGTGCCGCCAATCTGCAGGGCGATCTCGCTGGCGGCCGAGGCCGAGTCCGCAAACGCGCCGCCGGGGTGCACCAGCTGGGTGAAGTAGGCGACCACCACGAAGATGCCGCCGCCGATCAGGGCGATGAGCATGATGGCCCGCGGCATGTTCTTCTTTGGCTCGATGGTTTCCTCGGTCAGCGTGGTGACGGCGTCGAACCCCAGGAAGGAGTAGGCGGCTATGGCGGCGCCGGCGCTGATGGTGCCCAGGCTGGAGCCCGCGTTGAAGAACGGCGTCGAACTCGCCAGCCCGCCGGCCCCGGATGCCTGCACGATGTGGCCGATCGAGAGGGCCACGAAGAACACGATCACCAGGATCTGGAACGCCATGAGCACGTAGTTGGCCTTGTCGGCGACCTTGATGCCCAGGATGTTCAACGCCGTCGTGATGGCAATGAACAGCACGATCCACACGGCGATGGGGATGGCCGGGAACGCGGCACTGAGGAAGGAGCCGCCAATGAGCCAGATGACCATGGGCAGGAACAGGTAGTCCAGCAGGATGGCCCAGCCCACCAGGAAGCCGATGCGCGGGTCGATCGACTTGCGCACGTACGTGTACGCCGAGCCGGCTACCGGGTAGGCGACGGACATGCGCCCGTAGCTGTGGGCCGTGAACAACATGGCCACCATGGCCACGAGGTAGGCGGCAGGGGCGGCGCCGCCGGTGGTTTCGGCGATGATGCCAAAGATGCCCAGGACGATGATGGGCGTCAGGTAGGCCAGGCCGAAGAGGACGAGTGAACGCAGGTTTAGGGTGCGGACCAGGGTTGCTTGGGAAGTCATGAGATGCTCCTCGTTGAGCGTAAAGTGGGCGTCCAGCTGGCGTGGTCGATCCGGCCCCGGTAGACGGGGAGCTCGATTGCGGGCTCCCCGGGGCGGAACTGCGACCACATGCGGTTCAGGCCGGCCGTTCCGTTGGTGCGGACCTGTTCGACGGCGGACAGGTCCAGGTGGGCGGTCAGCACTGCGGGGTCCGCCGATGCGGCCTCGGTGATGACGCGGCCCTCGGGGTCGACGATGATGCTGCGGCCCTGCCCCGTGGGGCCGGCGCAGTTCACGCTGACCATGAAGACCTGGTTGATGATGGCGTTGGCCCGGGCCAGCACCAGTTCCTGCTCACGGTCCGGGGTGGTGGTCTTCACGACGTTGATGATGACCTCCGCGCCCATCCAGGCAAGCTGCCGGGTGACTTCCGGGAACCAGGCGTCGTAGCAGATGTTCAGCCCTGCCCGGCCAAAACCGGCCAGGTCCACCACAACGAATTCGTGCCCGGGATCGTAGGGTTCGAACGGGCGCCAGGGGAAGATCTTCCGGTAGTAGCCCGCCAGTTCGCCGTCGGGCGAGAGCACCAGGGAGGTGTTGAACAGCTGTCCCTCCGGGCCGCGCTCGCAGACGCTGCCGGGCACCAGCCAGATGCCGAGCTCCCTGGCAATTTCCTTCAAGCCGGTGACGCGGGGGCCGTCCAGGGGCTCGGCCGAGGCCTGCAGCGCTTCGCTGCGCTGTTGGTCCGGGGCGCCGTCGCCGAAGAGGTGGAGCTCGGGAAAGACCACCAGTTGGGCGTCCGGGTGGTGGGCCAGGGCGGCGCGCACTTCGCCGGCAAAACCGGAGAGGGGCTCGCCAATGAGCCGTGGCGGGGCTTGTGCTGCAATGACGGGCAGGATGCGTTCCATGGGTGCTCCAGGGTTTGGATTGTGACTTGATTCATATTAGATCATATTGATCTAATAGTGGAAGGGTCTGCGGAAAATCCCCTAAAGTGATGATCATGACCTTGGATTCCGGAACGGCGGCCGACGCGTCGCCGATCGACGACGCCGCACTGGCAGGCCTGGAACGCCGCAGCGCCATCGACGCCGTCCGGGTCCGCATCGGCACGGCCGTTTTCCTGGGCCTGCTCAAGCCGGGGGAGCGCCTGCCCGACCAGCACGAGGTGGCCCTGGGGCTTTCCGTCAGCCCCATCACGGCCCGGCGCGCGCTGACCAGCCTGGCCGACGACGGCGTGGTGGTCCGCCGTCGCGGGCGCAGCGGGGGAACGTTTGTGG
>JBAUMA010000287.1:0-3059 GCA_049578485.1 Specibacter sp. | reverse complement strand
ACTGTTTTCTACCGGTAGACGTTTTCCCTCCTGCCACCGAACCTGAAGACCATTCGGAGGTATAGGCACCGTTTTGGATTTAGGCTTCCTTGGGAAGAAGTGCTGGACGAGCGATCCTCCTATGATTACCCCGGCAAGCCCGAACATGACCCAAGTAATTCGAATTCCTGCGGACCCGGTTGCTTCGCTTTCTTGGCCGCCAATCCAGTTCATCGCCACGAGGAAGAGGACGAGGAAGATCGCAATCCATACACCGTTTCTGGCAATGCGGAATATGACAGATCCGTAGATGAAAGATATGGCGGCGACGGTGAGCACTACGGAGATCTTCGAGTCCCACCACAAAAGTGGCAACGCGATTCCAGCAACCATGGAGACAATCGCCATGAAAAAGCCCACCGGTTCAAATATTTCTAAAAATTTACTCTTCAATTTCAACACCTCAATGAATGAACTTCACAACTTTTTATGGCGTTTTTAGGGGCGCCGAAATCTGGTCCGTCACAAATCCCGTGAATGTACTCGCACCAGCCCCGCTCCATAGCCCACTGGTGTTGCGTTGGGTGAAGTTGAACGCTCCCTCAAGAGACCTCGGGTGAGACACCTGCATTTGCCGCAGTGAATAAACATTGTTCATACCAATATCATTTTTTGCATATAGGGCTGCTACAGGCTTTGAATACGAAACACCTGCTGCGGTTCCCGCAGACAATGCGCTGACTCCGGCATACCGCAAGTTGATGTCATCTCCGCCAACCAAATCTGCCGTCATCGATCCGGCCGCACCACCACCAGCTGAAATTCCCACCGTAGAAATCTTTGCCAAGGTGCTATTCGCGTTCTGTCCAAGCCCCTTGGCAATCGATCCACCCGCAGGTCCTGCCATTCCGCCAACAGATCCGACGACAAAACCACCTGCCATGGAACCAGCGAAATCCCACCCATCCTCGATTTCCCAGCCATGTGACATCGCGTACGAAACCCCGCCGCTTACCGAACCGAAAGTCCCGTTCACGCCGGCATTCACAGCTGCCGCAGCCACGAACCTACTTGAAGTGGTTACAGCCACGGAAGTCGCGGCACGCGCTGCCAATACGCCCGCACCGCCACCTGCAGCTCCCAAGGCGCCAGCAACAGCAACATGGCCCCAGTCGACCGTACCCTTTTGTGCCTTTTCCATGATCGTCTGTGCACCGGCCGATACCAGCGCACCGCCAACGATGACACCTACCGGACCTCCGACAAGCATTAGCGCACCACCGGCGATCACCGCGGCGCCACCGGCGACGTACTCCCAGTTGTCAGCCATCCAGTCCCCGGCGGCGGCAAGCGCGCCGTTGTTGCCGTCGCGGTAGGCCTGCATTTCCTCCTCGGTTATGGCACGCAACCCCAGCGGATCGATCGCATGCAACGGGTCGTTGCCGGCATACGAATACGGGTTCCCGGCCCACCCGGCACCCGCCACCGGATCCAGCGGATCCACCGACAGGAACCCACGCGTCAGCGGGTCATAGGCACGGGCGCCAAACCAATCCAGCCCGGCAACCTGCACACCACCGGACGCGCTGACGGACAACCCTGCAGGCAAGCCGGCAACGGCGTCGGCAGACATGCCCCACGGGCTGCCCGCATCCGTCGCATGGGCGCTGCGCCAGCCGGCGTTCAGCACCGCCTCGCCCACTGCGGTCATGCCGCCGGGCAACGCCACCACGGACTGGCCGCCCAAGGCCAACACGCGCGGGGCAACCTCGGCCGAATCCCACCAGACCTCGGTGCCGTTGACGTCTCCCAGCTCGCCGAGGGCATCGACCCACAGGTCGCTGCGCGAAGCCGCGGCATCGAGGCGCTCCGAGACGACGGCGCTCAGCCAGCCCCGCTCCGACCACTCAAAGCTCCGGACCGAACCGTCGGAATCCGAAACCCCTGTCCGCCGGCCCAACCCGTCATAGGCATAGGTGGTGGTCTCGGCTTCGCTCGTGCGCGAACGCAGCTGGCCGGCCGCATCGTAGGCAAACTCGGTAGCCACACCCTCGATGGACTCGGCCACCAGGCGTCCGGCCAGGTCATAGCGCCATTGCGAGGCCTCGGCATCGCCGCGAAGCGAGCGCTCCAGCTGGCATGCCGAATCATAGGCAAAGCGGGTTTCGGTGCCGTTGGCGAGGATCGCGGCAATGCGCCCGTCCTCGTCGCGGCGAATGACCGTCTCGTCCACGCCGTCAACGGTCGTGGTCGTGTGGCGCACCAGCGCGCCGTCCGCGTAGTCCCAGCCCTGCACCGTGTCGCTGGCGACGGCGCCCACCAGGCGTCCGGCCGCATCGCGCTCGTAGGCAATGCGCCCGAAGACCGGGTGGTCGACGGTGACAACCTGCCCCGCGGCATCGTGGCCGAACTCGGTGCGCACGCCCAACGGGTCGACCACCGCGGTGCGGTTCCCGTCCGCGTCATACTCCCACGACGGGCCGACCCCGTTGCGCAGCCGTTGGACCATCTGGCCGCGGCGGTTGAAACGCAGAAGGTGCTCGACCTCGACGCCGTCTGCCCGCGTGTGGTCCGCGACCAGCATGGTCCGCGAACGGGCGTCCCGGGACATGTGCATCAGTGCACGCCCGTTGACCACCAGGGAGACCTGCCGGCCCGCCTCGTCATAGACCCACTCGCTGCGGCGGCCCTCCGGGTCGCACTGCCACAGCTGGCGTCCGGCCTCGTCATAGCCCGCGGTGGTGGTCCGGCCCAGCGGATCGGTTTCCGCGATGACCTGGTCCGCGTTGTTGTAGGCCCGGCGCGTGGTGGCACCCATCGGGTCGGTGATGCCGGTGACGCGGCCGCGCGAGTCGTAGTCGAAGCGGGTCTTTCCGCCCAGGCCGTTGACGGCCTCCACCAGTTGCCCGGCGGCGTCGTAGCGGAAGCTGCGGCGACCGAAGGACGGGTCCTTGGCGCGCACCATCCGCCCGGCCAGGTCGTATTCGTAGCTCGAGGTGCCGCGGCCGGGGGTGTACCGGGAAATGACCCGGCCCACGGCGTCGTACTGCAGTCGCTCGGTCTCCCCGCCGGGGAAGACG
>JBAUMA010000286.1:0-14631 GCA_049578485.1 Specibacter sp. | reverse complement strand
TTTCCGGCAGCAGTTCGCGCGTGGCGTCCCGCAGGATCCGCTTGTTCCAGCCGCCCTTGATGATGGACTCATCGGAGAGGCTGAACAGGAACTTCACCACTTCCTTGTCCAGGAACGGCACGCGGCCGTCCAGGGAGAAGCGCATGGTGTAGTTGTCCTCGTAGCGCAGCACGGCCGGCAGGGACTTGTGGAAGAGGTCGTCGATCAGGCGCAGCTTCAGGTTGTCCGGGATGTTGGAGAATGTCTCGGACTTGTACTTGGCCGTGAACTTCTTATCCAGCAGCGGGGTGATCCCGGCCGCCTTCTTGAACGTCAGGGCGCCCTGGATGCGGAAGCGTGCCAGGCGGAACAGGATGTCCGAGCTGGACACAAGCTCCTTGGCCAGCTTGGCGTTTTGGCCGTTCTTCTTGAGCTGGCGCAGGTAGGCGAAGTAGTACGGGATGTAGCCGGCCATCATCTCATCGGCGCCCTGGCCGTCCAGCAGCACGGTGACATGCTTGGAGGCCTCACGCATCACCTGGTACTGGGCGTACGGGCCCGAGGAGATGATGGGCTCCTCCATGGTGCGCACAAAGTCCTCCAGGTCCTCCACGAACTCGGCGGCCTGGGGGCGGATCTTGTGGCTGATGACGTTGCCCTCGCAGCGGGCCAGCACGGCGTCGGCGTACTTTTCCTCGTCATTGAGGGAATTGGGGAACACGGCCGAGAACGTCTGCTGCTGCGCACCGAGGGAATCGGTGGCGGCGGCCTTCTCGGCCATGAGCTTGTTGATGGTGACGACGACGGCGGAGGAGTCCAGTCCGCCGGAAAGGGCCGTGCCCACGGGGACCTCGGACTGCAGGCGCAGGCGGACACCCTCGGTGAACCGCTCCCGGTACTCGTCGATGACGGCCTTGGAGTAAGGGGTTTCAATCTTGGCCAGCTCGGCGAGTTCTTCCTTGAATCGGGTGTACGGGCTGATGGTCACGGTGCCGGCGGGGCCGGCCTCGGTGTCCACCGTGTTCAGCACCAGTTTTTCGCCGGGCATCAGCTTGTGGATGCCCTCGAAGAACGTCTCGGCTTCCTCGTCGTGGATGCGGAACTGCAGGTAGCGGAACAGGATCCGCTCGTTGACCTTCTTTTCCACCTTGCCGGTGACCAGCAGCGGCTTGATTTCCGAGCCGAACACAAGCGTGGGGGCCTCGGGGGTGCCGGCGGTGGCGTAGTACAGCGGCTTGATGCCGAAGTGGTCGCGGGCCAGGACCAGGCGGTTGTTCTTCCTGTCGTGGATGGCAAAGCCAAACATGCCGTTGAACTTGTCAAAGGCGGCGTCGCCCCACTCCTCGTAGGACTGCAGCACCACTTCGGTGTCCGACTTGGTGGAGAACGTCCGGCCCAGGGCTTCCAGCTCTGCCCGCAGGTCGAGATAGTTGTAGACCTCGCCGTTGTAAATGAGGACGGTTTCACCGTCGGCGCTGTACATGGGCTCCTGCCCGTGGGCCACGTCGATGATGGACAGGCGGCGATGCGCCAGCCCTACGTTGCCGTGGGTGTAGATGCCCTCGCCATCGGGTCCGCGGTGCACAATGCACGCATTCATCTCCTGCAGGAGCGTTTCATCTGCCCCGTAACCGTAATATCCGGCGATTCCGCACATACTTGGTTTACCTCATCTTTAGTACGTCAGTCCTCGCACAATGCTACTTGGTGCCGGCTCGCACCCCGGCCAAGCGTCTCGGCGCGTATCCAGATGCCATCGTGTGACTTTGCGCCCACCTATGATGGAAAAGTGACTGCCACTTTCGAAGAAATACACTCCTCCAGCCCCCGTGCGCGGCCTGTTGTCGGCATTTTGGCCCTGCAGGGCGACGTGCGTGAACACGCCCGTGCCATTGAATCCTGCGGTGCGCAGGCCGTGAGCGTGCGGCGCCCCAGCGAACTGTCCTCCTTGGACGGGCTGATCCTGCCGGGCGGCGAATCCACCACAATCGACAAGCTCACCCGCATCTTTGGCCTCCGCGACCCACTGCGTGAGCGCATCCAGGCCGGGCTGCCCGTTTACGGCAGCTGCGCCGGCATGATCTTGCTGGCCAATGAGATCGCCGACCCCGCCAAGGACATGGCCGGCAATGCCCAGCAAACCCTCGGTGGGCTGGACATCACCGTGCGCCGCAACGCATTCGGCCGGCAGGTCGATTCCTTTGAAACCGAGCTGGCGTTCACCTCGCTGCCGCCGTCGGGGGAGCCCGGGGCACCCGTGCACGCCGTCTTCATCAGGGCGCCCTGGGTGGAGCGTGTCGGGGACTCCGTACGGGTGCTTGCTAGTGTGGAAGTTCCCGCCGTCGCGCCGGCCGGGACGCAAAACGATAGAATTGAACCAGTAGTCCGTGCCGTAGCCGTTCGTTCGCAGCACCTGCTGGCCACCTCCTTCCATCCGGAAGTGACGGGTGAGCGCCGCATCCACGAACTGTTTATTCAAATGATTAAAGGAGAAGCGTAACCATGTCAGGCCACTCCAAATGGGCAACAACCAAGCACAAAAAGGCGATTCTTGACAGCCGCCGCGCGAAGTCGTTCGCCAAACTGATCAAGACCATTGAAGTTGCCGCCCGCGGCGGCGGAGCCGACCTCCAAGGCAACCCGGCCCTGGAACTCGCCGTATCCAAGGCCAAGAAGACCTCGGTCCCCGCGGACAATATCGACCGTGCCATCAAGCGCGGTGCTGGCCTGCTGGGCGACGCCGTCGACTACCAGACCATCATGTACGAGGGCTATGGCCCCCAGGGCACCGCCATCCTGATCGAATGTTTGACGGATAACAAGAACCGCGCCGCCTCCGAGGTGCGCCTTGCCGTGGGTCGCAACGGCGGCAACATGGGTGATCCCGGTTCCGTTGCCTACATGTTCACCCGCAAGGGCATTGTTGGTCTGCCCAAGAACGACCTCACCGAGGACGACCTGCTCATGGCCGTCCTGGACGCCGGTGCCGAGGAAGTCAAGGACGAGGGCGAGAACTTCGAGATCATCTGCGACACCGCCGACCTTCCCGCCGTCCGGGCCGCCCTGACCGAGGCCGGCATCGAGTACGAAAGCGACGAGGCAGGCTTTGTCCCGTCCATGCAGGTTGAACTCGATGTGGAGAACGCCCGCAAGTTCATGAAACTGTACGACGCTTTGGAGGACCTGGACGACGTCCAGAACATTTACTCCAACGCCGACATCAGCTCAGAGGTCCTCGCCGCCCTCGAGGAGGACTAGGACCTGCGCGTCTTTGGCGTTGACCCCGGACTGACCCGATGCGGGCTGGGCGTGGTCGATGTTGCCCCCAACAGGACGGCCACGCTCGTCGGCGTCGGAGTGGTGGGCAGTTCGCATGAAATGACCCTAGATGCCCGGCTGCTGGTCATCGCGGAAGCGGTTGACGAGTGGCTGGACGCCTTTAAGCCCGACGTCCTGGCGATCGAACGGATCTTTGCCCAGACCAACCTCAGCACCGTCATGGGGGTTGCCCAGGTGTCGGGGGTGGTCATGGTGGCGGCGGCCCGCCGCGGGATCCCCGTCGCGATGCACACCCCGTCCGAGGTGAAGGCGGCCGTGACGGGCAGCGGGCGGGCGGACAAGGCCTCGGTGACGGCCATGGTCACCCGCATCCTGCGCCTGGCCGAGCCGCCCAAGCCCGCCGATGCCGCCGACGCCCTGGCCCTGGCCATCGCCCACGCCTGGCGCAGCGGCAACGCTTTTGCGCCGGGTTCGGAAGGCACGACGGCGGCCCAACAGTTGTGGCGCGATGCCGAGAAGAAGTCCTCGGTCAAGAAGAACAAGGAAAAACCCGGGTCGACCTGGCATTGATTGTTCGTAAGTATGTTCGATGCAATTGGTGTAAATTGGGTGGCAGGCAGCCACCGTCCGCCACTGGCGGGGACGCGTGTGGCCGCTGGAACTGTACCGATTGAGGAGCAACACGATGATCAGTTTTGTCCGCGGACCGGTGGCGCACCTGACCCTGGCCCAGGCCGTGATCGACGTCAACGGCGTGGGCATGCTGGTCCATGCCACCCCCAAGACGCTGGGCGGGCTGCGATTGGGGGAAGAGGCCACGCTGACCACCTCCATGATCGTGCGCGAAGACTCCATGACGCTTTTCGGTTTTGCCGACGCGCAGGAGCGTGAAGTCTTCGACATCCTCCTGGGTGTGAGCGGGATCGGGCCCCGGCTGGCCTTGGCCGTCCTGGCCGTGCTGGAACCGGAAAGCATCCGGGTGGCCGTGGCGGGCGGCGACGGCAAGGCCTTCACCAAGGTACCCGGAGTAGGCCCCAAGGTTGCCGGGCGCATCGTCCTGGAACTGAAGGGCAAGCTCATCCCCACGGGATCCGCTGTCGCGCCCGCACGCGCCACGGCATCCCTGGCCTGGAAGGACCAGGTGGTTGCCGCCATGACCAGCCTGGGCTGGAATGAAAGGGACGCGTTGAAGAGCATCGACGCCGCCATCGCCGCCGAGCCGGAACTGGCTGAAACCGAAAACGTGCCGGCCATCCTGCGTGCCACCCTGCGGTGGCTTGGCCAGGACACCTCACGCCAGTCCGGCAGGGTGCGCTAACCATGGCTGGAAGCGACGACGGGCTGCTGCCCGGACAGATCAATGTTGCCGGCAGCGCACTGACCGGTGCCGGAATGCCCCCGCAGTCCGCGGAGCTGGCTCCCGCAGCTGAACCCGAGGAGCGCGAGCTCGAGGCGGCCCTGCGTCCGAAGAACCTTGACGACTTCGTGGGCCAGGAACGCGTCCGCAAACAGCTGGCTCTTGTGCTGGCGGCCTCCAAGATTCGCGGACGCAGCGCAGACCACGTGCTGATGTCCGGGCCCCCCGGTTTGGGCAAGACCACCCTGGCCATGATCGTTGCCGCCGAGATGAATGCACCCCTGCGCATCAGCTCCGGTCCGGCGATCCAGCATGCTGGGGACCTGGCAGCCATCTTGTCCTCCCTGTCCGAAGGGGAGGTCTTGTTCCTGGATGAGATCCACCGCATGTCGCGCCCGGCCGAGGAAATGCTGTACATGGCCATGGAGGACTTCCGGGTCGACATCATCGTCGGCAAAGGGGCCGGCGCCACGGCGATTCCCCTGGAGCTTCCGCCCTTCACCCTGGTGGGCGCCACCACCCGTGCCGGCTTGTTGCCCGGACCGTTGCGGGACCGCTTCGGCTTCACCGGCCACCTGGAGTTCTACTCGGTGGCTGAGCTGGAGCTGGTCTTGCGCCGCTCCGCCGGAATGCTTGATTTGAAGCTGACAAGCGCCGGATTCGCCGAAATTGCCGGCAGGTCCCGCGGCACACCTCGCATAGCCAACCGGCTCCTGCGCCGGGTGCGTGACTGGGCACTCGTGCACGGCATTGAAACCATCGACGCCCGCACCGCCTCGGCGGCCTTGGACATGTACGAGGTCGACGCCCGGGGACTGGACCGCCTTGACCGCTCGGTGCTGGAGGCCTTGGTCAACAAGTTCAACGGTGGGCCGGTGGGCTTGTCCACCCTGGCCATTGCGGTGGGGGAGGAGCCGGAGACCGTGGAGACCGTCGCCGAGCCGTTCCTGGTGCGCGAAGGGCTTTTGGGGCGGACGCCGCGCGGGCGCATCGCCATGCCTGCGGCGTGGGAGCATCTGGGGCTGAAGATGCCCGGCAATGCCGTCGCAGCGGCCATGCTTCCCTTTGACGAGGACGACATCGACGATTGACCCGGCATTGGCGCATATTTGATCGTTGTCTTGTTCACATCTGATCATCTATGAGCGAATTACCATCCGGCTCCCAGCATTACCGAGTAGACTGGTATGACGTCCAGCACGTTTAGCGCTGCTTGGCACCCACTATGACAATCATGAATGGAAATTTCGCTGTGACCTTGAGTAGTATTCTGGCCGCTGATCCGGCCCCCGCGGCTGCCGGATTCAATCCCATGAACCTTGTCTTGTTCGCCCTGTTTGGCCTGCTGATCGTGATGATGATCCGCAAGCAAAAGAAGACCAAGGCCGCTGCACAGGAAAAGCAGGCCCGCCTGGCTCCCGGCGTGGACATCATGACGAACTTTGGCCTGTTTGGCCACGTGGTGGATGTCGACTCCGAGAACAACAAGATCAAGCTGGAAATCTCTCCCGGCGTGATTGTGGAAGTCCACAGCCAGACCGTAGCCAAGATCACGGAGCCGGAACACGACTCCCTGGAGGATGTTGACGCGTCCGTGCCCGACGACGTCTCCTCCCTGACGCTTGACCTTCAGAAGCGTGATGCATCCGGAGAGTCCGCCGAGGAAACTCTGGCCCGTTTGAACAAAGAAAATAACAAAGACAACTAGGCACATTCGGGTTGGCACTGCCGCGGCGGGTTTTCGTCGCGGCAGCATTGCCATGTTCACTACGCCCGTGACCAAAAGAAGGATCTCTTGATGGCACGTACCGGCCCAACGAAGGTCGCCCGCAGGACACTGTTCGCGCTCCTGGCGCTCATTATTGTTTGCATCATCACCATCGGCGCCGGCGTGCTCTCCGGTGCCACCTCCTGGTCGCCCAAGCTCGGCTTGGACCTTGAGGGCGGCACGGAGATGACCCTCACGCCCAAGGCCGAGGGCAGCTCGTCCATCAGCGCCGACCAGCTCAACCAGGCCGTGTCCATCATCCGCCAGCGCGTCGACGGCTCCGGTGTTTCCGAAGCCCAGATTACGACCCAGGGCGGGCGGAACGTCGTCGTGCAAATGCCCGGCACGCCGTCCCAGCAGCAACGGGACCTCATCACGGCCTCGGCCAACATGAACTTCCGTGCCGTGATTGTGTCCAGCAACGCCGCCGCCGGTGCCGTGGCCAAGGCCGACCTCACCCCGGCGGCCAAGCTGAGCACCTTTGTGGCCGCCAACGTGCTGACGCCGAACCCGGATCCGAAGGCCGCCCCTGCCAATGGCAGCGATTCAAACTGGATCACTGCGGCACTCATGGCGCAGTACGAGACCACCAGCTGCATTGCCCCGATCACGGAACTTCCCACAAATTCCGATCCCGCCAAGCCCATCGTGGCCTGCGAGGCCGACTCCGGCGCCAAATACATCCTCGGTCCGGTGGAGATCCCCGGAAAGTGGATCAAGACCGCGTCCTATGGCCTGATGCAGGGGGCCCAGGGTGTCACGACCAATGAATGGTCGGTGAACCTGACGCTCGTCAGCCCGGAAGGCTCCACGGCTTTCAAGGCCGTCACGCAGCGCCTGAATTCCAAGTACCTGGCCAACCAGAACGATCCGCAGTCGCGTTTTGCCATCGTTCTTGACGACAACGTCATCTCGGCCCCGGCGTCGCAGGCTGTCATCACCAACGGCCAGTCGTCCATCACGGGCAACTTCACCGAGACGAGTGCCAAGGCGCTTGCCGACCAGCTGAAGTTTGGCGCACTGCCCATCAGCTTCACGATTCAAAACTCGGAGACCATCTCTGCAACGCTGGGGCTCCAGCAGCTGCAGATGGGCCTCTTGGCCGGCCTGATCGGCCTGGCCCTGGTGGTCATCTACTCGCTGTTCCAGTACCGCGCACTCGGCTTTGTGACCATCCTGTCGCTGGTCATCGCCGGTGGACTGACCTACCTGGCCATCGTGCTGCTGGGCTGGAGCGAAAACTACCGGCTGTCGCTGGCCGGTGTGGCGGGCATCATCGTCTCCATCGGCCAGACTGCCGACTCCTTTATTGTCTACTTTGAACGTGTCAGGGACGAGCTGCGCGACGGGCGCGGCCTGGCAGCCGCCGTCGACAACGGCTGGCTGCGCGCCAAACGGACCATTCTGGCCTCCAAGGCCGTGAACATCCTGGCGTCCCTGGTGCTGTACTTCGTCTCCGTGGGCAACGTCAAGGGCTTTGCCTTCACCCTCGGCCTGACGGCAGTGGCCGACTTGATCGTGGTGTTCATGTTCACGCACCCGACCCTGCTGCTGCTGGCCCGCACCAAGTTCTTCGCCGAGGGCCACCACTTCTCGGGACTGGACCCCCGCCAACTCGGTGCCGTCCCGCTGTACCGCGGGGCCGGGCGTTTCAGGAGCCCGGAGGACACGCTGGCCGTGGCCACCGGCAAGAATGCGCGTGCAGCCGGCGAGGCAGAACGCCGCCAGACCATTGCCGAGCGCCGCCTCGCTGCCAAGGAAGCCGAAATGGTGGGCAGCAGGGGAGCCGGGTCTACCAAGCCCCAGTCCGGCGATGACGCCAAGGAGAGCAAGTAATGAAAAGTTTCGCCACATTCGGCAATGAGCTCTACACCGGTGAGCGGTCCTACCCGTTTGTTGCCAAGCGCAAGATCTGGTTTGCCATCACCGGTGCGCTGATCGTGCTCTCCGTCCTGGTCCCGATTCTCGTCGGGGGCTTCAACTTTGGCATCGAGTTCAAGGGTGGCTCACAGTTCACGATCTCCAACGTCGCAAACACGAGCCCGTCGGTCGGCCAAAGCGCGGTATCAAAGGCCGTGGCCGGTGCCGACGCCATCGTGACGAACCTGGTCGGGAACACCATGCAGGTCCAGACCAACCAGCTCAGCGACAAGGACACCGTCAAGGTTGCCGACGCGCTGCAAGCGGCCTACGGGGTGACCACCAAGGATGTCACCTCGACCTTCGTCGGCCCATCCTGGGGTGCGGACGTCTCGCGGCAGGCCATCATCGGCTTCATCGCGTTCGTCGTCCTGGCCACCTTGCTGATGGCGCTTTACTTTAGGACATGGCGTATGTCCGTGGCCGCCATCATCGGCCTGCTCGTGGTCATGATCGTCACGGCCGGGGTCTACGGCGCCTCGAAGTTCGAGGTCTCACCGTCCGCCATCATCGGCTTCCTGACGATCTTGAGCTATTCGCTGTACGACACGGTGGTGGTGTTCGACAAGATCCGGGAAAACACGGCCGACATCACCTCCTCCACCCGGCGCACGTTTGGGGAGGAAGTCAACCTGGCCATCAACCAAACGCTTGTCCGCTCGATCAACACCATGATGGTGGCTGTCCTGCCGGTCGGATCCATCTTGTTCATCGGCTCGCTGCTGCTTGGCGCGGGGACCTTGCAGGACCTTTCCCTGTCCTTGTTTATCGGCATCATCGTCAGCACATTCTCGACGATCTTCGTCTCCGCGCCCATGTATGCGCTGCTGCGCGAAAAGGAGCCGGAACTGATCAAGCAGACCAAGAAGGTCCAATCGCGACGTGCCTCGGAGGCCGCCGCAACCGTGGACGCATAAGCCGCCCCACGTTTTTCGAACAAGGCGGGACCTGGATGCACGGCATCCAGGTCCCGCCTTGTCTTTGGGGGACGCCCCTTTGATGGTCAGCGGCGCCTGCGCGCCGGGATTACACTAGGTAAATGCTGGCATCGCCCGCCATGGCTGCTGAATGGCCGGACAGGTGCGGGCACGGAGACGAGGGAGGTTATGCGCTGTGAATGATCAATCACCCTCGCATGAGATTGTGGCAGGATCCGACGAGGCCAACGACGCCGGCCAAGGTGCCGAAGTTGCCCGCCGGCCGGTGGAAGTGCGCCCCACGTTTCCGGGCCGCCGGGAGCGGACACGGTCCCGGCTGGCCCGCCTGACGGGCTGGTCCACGGAGAGCTACTCACCCATCCTGGAACCGATGCTGCGCATCGTACGCGCCAACAATCCCAAGGAAGACTTTGAGCTGATCGAGCGGGCCTTCGCGGTCGCCGAAAAGTATCACGAAGGGCAAAAGCGCAAGAGCGGGGACCCCTACATCACCCACCCCGTGGCCGTGGCGACCATCCTTGCCGAGCTGGGCATGAGCGGCTCCACGCTGGCGGCCGCCCTGCTCCACGACACGGTGGAGGACACCCCCTACAAGCTCGAGGAACTCCGCCACGACTTTGGTGATGAGATCGCCAAGCTGGTGGATGGGGTGACCAAGCTCGACAAGGTCGAGTTTGGCGACTCCGCCCAGGCCGAGACCGTCCGCAAGATGGTCATCGCCATGGCCCAGGATATTCGGGTGCTCGTGATCAAGCTGGCCGACAGGCTGCACAACGCACGCACGTGGCGGTTTGTCTCCGCAGAGTCCTCGGGCAAGAAGGCCCGTGAAACCCTGGACATCTTTGCCCCGCTGGCGCACCGGCTGGGCATGAACACCATCAAGTGGGAACTCGAGGACCTCTCCTTTGCGGCCCTGTATCCCAAGGTGTACGAGGAACTGGTCCGCATGGTCCAGGACCGGTCGCCGGAGCGCGACAAGCAGCTGACCGTAATTCGGCGCCAGATCAACGAGGATCTCAAGGGCGCAAAGATCAAAGCGGAAATCACCGGCCGCCCCAAACACTACTATTCCGTGTACCAAAAAATGGTGGTGCGTGCCAAGGACTTCGACGACATCAATGACTTGATGGGCGTGCGCGTGCTGGTGGACACAGTGCGTGACTGTTACGCGGCACTGGGCACCATCCATGCACGCTGGAACCCGCTTCCGGGCCGGTTCAAGGACTACATCGCCATGCCCAAGTTCAACATGTACCAGTCGTTGCACACCACGGTGATTGGCCCCGACGGCAAGCCCGTGGAAATCCAAATCAGGACCCACGAGATGCACCAGCGCGCGGAGTACGGCGTCGCCGCACACTGGAAGTACAAGACGGGCAGCAAGAACCCCGTCAGCGGCCAGGAGGACATGAACTGGCTGCGAACCCTGGTCGACTGGCAGCAGGAGACCTCGGACCCCAACGAGTTCCTGGACTCGCTGCGCTACGAGATGAACGCCAGCGAAGTTTTCGTATACACGCCCAAGGGGCAGGTCATCGCGCTGCCCTCCGGATCGACGCCGGTGGACTTCGCCTACGCCGTCCACACCGAGGTGGGCCACCGGACCATCGGTGCGCGCGTGAACGGCAAGCTGGTCCCCTTGAACAGCGAACTTGCCCACGGCGACACGGTGGAGATCTTCACCTCCAAGGCCGAGGGTGCCGGGCCCAGCCAGGACTGGCAAAACTTCGTCAAGAGCGCCCGGGCCAGGAACAAGATCCGTCAATGGTTCACCAAGGAACGCCGCGAAGAGTCCATTGAAAAGGGCAAGGAACTGCTCACCAAGGCGATGCGCAAGCAAAACCTGCCGCTGCAAAAAATGATGACGCACGACGCCCTCATGGAAGTGACCCAGCATTTCCGCTACGTCGACATCGCAGGGCTCTACGCGGCCGTCGGGGACGGGCACACCTCGGCCCAGTCCGTCGTCGAACGCCTCATGGACATCCTGGGCGTCAGCGATGACATCGAGGACGCTCCGCCCCTGGCGACGCATGTCTCGAATGCCCGCTCCAGGGTGTCGGACTCCGGGGTCATCGTCCACGGCGTGGGGGAGGTGCTGGTCAAGCTGGCACGCTGTTGCACCCCCGTGCCGCCGGACCCGATCGCCGGCTACGTCACCAAGGGATCAGGCGTGTCCGTGCACCGCGAGGACTGCCCCAACCTGTTGCACCTGAAGAACGAGCCGGACAAGCTCGTCCAGGTTGAATGGGCGCCCACCCAGTCCGGCGTCTTCCTGGTGGAGATCCAGGTCGAGGCCCTTGACCGCAAGAGCCTGCTGTCCGATGTGACCCGTGTCCTGGCCGAAAGCCACGTCAATATCCTGGCCGCGAGCGTGAACACCTCTCGAGACCGTGTGGCGCTATCCCGGTTCGCCTTCGAGATGGGGGATCCCAAGTATCTCCACCACGTTCTCAACGCCGTCCGTCGGATTGACGGCGTCTATGACGTCTACCGGACATCGGGATCCCAGCGCCGCAACTAGCCCGTCAGGTACTCCAGCAACTCGAGGGCACGGAACTTCCCCGGCAGGTGGGACGAGGCGGCGAGGGCCCCTCGAACCCGGCCCAGCGGGCAGTTCAAGCCGGGCGTGGCTGCAATGTCCAAAAGCACGGGCACAGCCTGCTTGGCCTGCACATGCAGGGCAACATCAACGGCCGTTCGCAGCGCGCCGGTGACAAAGGCGCCGCCGAGTTGCTCGACGTCGAACGGGTCCAGCAGGACCTCGTGCAGTACGCAACCGCTGAAGGACGGCAGGACGGTGCTGCGGTGATCCCGCCCGATCAACAGCGTGATGGTTGGCGGCGGGGGCGCGCAGCCGTACACCCAGGCTGCCGAAAGCCAGCCGAGGGCGGCCCTGCCCGCCAGCCCCGGCGGTACCTGATACACCAGGGCAGCCGCCCGCAGTGCAGCCGTCTCCGGCTCGTTGACCGGGCGGAAGGTGTCCGCGAAGACCGGCGCCAGCACGCCGTCGAGCCGCATGGCCGACAGTTCCGCGAGCGTGAACGGGCCTCCGGGGGCCAGCAGGCCAAAGGGCTCGGTGGAAACGATCATGCCTCAAGGGTGCACCAATGGCAGGGCAACAAAAAGGCCCCCGTGCCGGATTGTGGACAACCCGGCCCGAGGGCCCAATCGATAGCTTAGGAGAAGTCCTCCGCCGCCTTTTGGATCTGCTCAAGCCACAGCTCGCGGGCCGCGAGGGCCTCGGAAGCCTTGGCCACCTTGCGGGCGTCGCCGGCCTTCTCGGCCTTGGCCAGGTCCTCCTTGAGGGAGGCGATGGTGGCCTCAAGCTGGCTCAAGGCGCTGGACGTGCGTGCCTTGGCCTCCGGATCGCTGCGGCGCCAGTTATCCTCGTCCGCCGCGCGGACGGCGTCCTCAACCTTTCGCAGGCCCGCTTCCACGCGCTGCATGTCGGCGCGGGGCACCTTGCCTGCTTCCTCCCAGCGGTCGCGAATGGACTGCAGGGCCTTCTTGGTGGCCGCCAGGTCCTTGATGGGCAGCAGGGCCGAGGCCTCGGCCAGGAGGGCTTCCTTGACCTGCAGGTTCGCCCCGAATTCCTCATCGAGGACGTCGTTGGCGAGCTGGCGGGCGGCGAAGAACTTGTCCTGGGCACCGCGGAAGCGGTTCCACAGGGCGTCGTCGTCCTTGCGGCTGGCTCGCGGTGACGCCTTCCACTGGTCCATGAGCTTGCGGTATTCCCCGGCAGCGTAGCCCCACTCGGTGGAGGTGGCCAATTCCTCGGCAGCGGCAATCAGCGCTTCCTTGGCGTTCTTGGCCGAGGCGTTGTTGTTGTCCAGCTGGGAGAAGTAGGCGCGGCGGTGGCGGTCAAAGATGGTGCGTGCGCTGCGGAATCGCTTCCACAGCTGCTCCTCCGTGGCACGGCCCAGGCGCATGCCGGACTTTTGGGCGTGCTTCCAGGCCTCGAAGAGTTCGTTCATCCGGGCGCTGCTGACCTTCCACAGGATGGCTGTGGGGTCTTCGCCGGCGATGGTCTCCGCTTCGGCCACGATGGCTTCGCGGGCGGCCAGTTCGATGGTGCGTGCGGCGTCATGGGCGGAGCGTTCCTGCGCCTGCAGGGCCTTGATGGACTCCTCCAGGGCCGCCAGGCGCGCCAGGGCCCCATTGACATCGCCTACCGAGGTGCGCTCGCCCAACTGCTCGCGCAGGTGGTTGACGGCCTTGTTCATGTCGGTTGTGGCTGCCTTGGCCTCAACACGCTGCTCAAGCAGGGTGATCTGGGCCGTGATTTCCTCGAATTTGCGGGCAAAGTAGGCCAGGGCCTCATCTTTGCTGGCGCCGGGGTACTGGCCAACGGGGAACTCTTCACCATCCAGGAGCAGGAAGACGTGGCCGTCCTCCTCGGCGCGGCCAAATTTGGCGGCTTCCTCAAGGTTGACGGCCGGGGCGGCCGCTGCGGCTGCGGCCACGGGTGCCGGCACAGGGGCGCTGGGAGCCTTGGGGCGGGCTGCAAACGCTGCCGGGGAGGGCGAGGCCGCGGGCGTCGCCGGAGCAACCGGGGCTGGGGCGTCCGTCTCCTGCACCTCCTCCACAGGGGCTGCAACGTTTGTCACGTCGTTGGCCGGCTCAGTGATGGTGGCCGTTGTTTCGTCGGATTCTTGACTGTGTGTCACCGCTAAAAGTCTTTCGCGTCGAGGGAAATCTGGCAGGTCGAAAAGCAAATCGATGTGGCCAGGATCGAACGTGCTGCTATCCACGCGGCGTGTACGCCCCATGGAATGTGTGGCCGTTTCATTTACTTCAGCGTAAACGAGTCTATCGTCACCTTGGTCTTGGGTGCACCGTCGGTGGCGCCGTTGGCCCCGGGGGTGATGCCGCCGGCGGCGATGGCTTTGACCACGTCCAGGCCGCTGGTGACCTTGCCGACGATCGTGTATCCGCCCGTGTCCTGGGGCAGGACCGTGTCCTTGAACGTGATGAAGAACTGGGTGCCGTTGGTGTACGTGGTGGCTCCGCGCGCCACGGCGATGGTGCCGGCCGGGTACTTGCCGTCAGCCGGAGTGTTTTCCACCGGCCCCCACTGGTAGGTGGGGTCCCCGTTGCCGTCGCCCTTGAGGGAGCCGCACTGCAGCACGCCAAAGTTTGTCGAATCGGCCAGCCGGTGGCAGGTCTTGCCGGCAAAGAAGTTCTCCGCGGTCAGCGACTTGAACACGGCCGCCGCCTGCGCGGCCTTGGTGCCGTCAAGCTCCACACCCAGCGGCTTGCCGTTGAGCATCAACGTCCCCGTGAACGTCTTGCCCTTGGCGGTCGAGGCGAGCGGAACCGTGGGGCTGTTGGTCTGAACGGCCGTGGCGGTGGGCTGTGCCGTGGCGGTTGCCGTGGCCGTGGGGGAG
>JBAUMA010000285.1:0-6140 GCA_049578485.1 Specibacter sp. | reverse complement strand
GAGAATGTGAACAATCTTCTAACAACACTCGTCTGTGGAGGCATCACGGGCCTCGGCGGGCAGTATCCTTGTGTGATGGCAGGCATGCGCGAAGGTAATGGCGGCGAAGACAGGCTGAGCTGCGTGGCCCTGTGGCTGGATGCCTTGGCCGACCGCGATGGAGCCGTTGACGTCGGGACCGTCGGTGCGCGGGCCACGAAGAAATTCCTGCAACCGACCATCCGGTTTGCTGTGCTGGGCGACGAGCCGCGAGGCTTCGCCCTCACTGTGGTGCCACCAACAACGACCACTCAGACCGACAACATTGGCCAGAGTGCCCGGATCGAACTCCTGGCCGTCAAGCCCGGCCTGGGCGGAAATGGATATGGTCGGGCGCTGCTGCTCGATGCCATTGACCACGCACGAGCCGCAGGATTTACACGGATTGACTTGGAGGTTCGCCATGGCAACGGCGCCGCACTGGCCCTGTACACGTCAACCGGATTCAAACCCTGCGGTGAACCCCAGCAACACCCCTTGGGCGGCGAGTCCATGTTGACCCTGGCGCTGGATCTCACCTGAATTCAATCTCCAGGAGGTCACGCCCCCAGCCGATAACGGTCTCAACAGACTCGACCACGAGTCTCGACAAGCCCGACCCTCGGAACCTACTTGATGCGGCGCAGGTTCAGGGCGTAGCGGTAGAGGTTGCCACGGCCAACTTGAACGGCTGCGGTGACCGACCAGATGGTCAAGACCACCCAGATGAGCAACGCGACCATGGACAGCGGGGTGCCGGCGCCCGGGTCGATGAGGTTCAGGATTAAGGCAATCACGTTCAGCGCCACCGCCACGATGGTGGGTGGCAGGGTGAAGTTGAGGGCTTCGCGGGACTCCTGGGCGGTAAAGGGGCCGCGGTCGCGCATGAACCTGTAGATCAAGGCGGAGGGGATGCAGCCAAGGATGCCGCCGCAATGGGCTAGGAACGCCCACTGCTTGTCTTCGGCAGGGGTAAGTGGGGGCCTGGCCGGGGTGGTGTTCTGGTTCACCGGATTGCTCACTTTATCGGGCCTCTCAACATGCGGAAACTGGTGCGCCCGATTGCACCGGCCGCCTTAACTAGGATACTGGTGCCGTGAGGAAGTCTATGACCTCTTCTACGCGACCCAGCAGAGACGGCTCGAGATCTGCGTAACTGTTGACGCGCGAGAGCAGGCGCGCCCAACCCAGGCCAATGTCCTCGGCTGTACTGTGCGGCCAGCCAAAAGCCGCCAGGATGCCCAATTTCCACTCGATCGTGCGCGGAATCACGGGCCAGGCGCGGATTCCCAGCGTGGCGGGCTTGATTGCCTGCCACACATCGACGTAGGGGTGGCCCACCACCAGCACGTTGTTGCGGGCAGCGGGGGACTTCATGAGATCCGCCACAATCCTCGACTCCTTGGAATGTGGCACCAAATGGTCCACCAAAACACCCAGCCGCCGGCTGGGCCCGGGAGCAAAATCACGCACGGCCGCCGTGAGGTCGTCGATGCCGCGCAAGGGCTCGACGACGATGCCCTCCACCCTGAGGTCGTGCCCCCACACCTTCTCCACCAGTTCGGCGTCATGCTTGCCTTCCACCCAGATGCGGCTGGCCTTGGCCACCTGGGCACGCAGTCCTTCCACCTTGACCGAGCCGGAGGCGGTGAGTAGTTTCGTAGGCGGTGCCGCCGCAGCCAACGGGGCAATGACCTCCACCGGTTCGCCGTCGATCAGGAAACCAAATCCGAGCGGAAATGCCCGAACCTTCTCCCTTCGGTCGGCCAGTTCCATGATGTGCATGCCGCCGGACTTTTCAATCCGCACCACGGCGCCTACCCAACCGGTCTGGACATCCTCGACCACCAGGCCGCGGGTCGCGGGAACTTTGCGTAGCACGCGGGCCTTGGGTGCGCTCAGGTCCTGGGGACCCCAATCGTTGTACTGCACGTCTACGGTTGCTCTCCACTAATATGCTGGGCTGTGATTGCCCCGGTTGTACGCCGCTGGCTGAAAATCCCATGCTAGCAAGCGGTGGTGCGCGGGACTTTGCGCCGTGCCGCAATCCGGACCGGAAAGTGCCGGCCAGAAAGTATTAGACTTAGCACTTGAGTGGGTGGAGTGCTAAGTGTGCTCTCGTTCAGTCCACAATGAGCAAATGCAGAGTCCGCGAAGGAGGTGCCGGCATGAGTGAACCGCGCAAACTTGAAGTACTGCGCGCCATCGTGGAGGACTATGTCCATTCGCGTGAACCTGTCGGCTCCAAGGCCCTGGTCGAGCGGCACCACCTGGGCGTTTCCAGTGCCACCATCCGCAATGACATGGCCGCACTGGAAGATGAGGGGCTGATCACCGCCCCGCACACCAGTTCCGGACGGATCCCCACCGACAAGGGCTACCGGCTCTTCGTGGACCAGATTGCCTCGGTCAAACCGCTCTCGGCGGCCGAACGCCGTGCCATTGCCGTGCTGCTTGACGGTTCCACTGACCTCGACGACGTCCTGGAGCGTACCGTGCGCACGCTCGCGCAGCTGACGAACCAGGTTGCCGTGGTCCAGTATCCACGGTCAGCCAAGACCACGGTGCGCCATATCGAATTTGTCTCGCTGGGCCCGCACCAGGTGCTGGTCGTCCTGATTCTCGCCTCAGGCAAGGTGGAGCAATCCGTTATCGACATTGGCGCCGTCGTCGATGAACCCGCACTGGCACGTTTGCGCCAGGCTTTCATTGGCACGCTCAGCGGCACGTCCGTGGGCAATCTTCCTCCGCTCCTGGCCCAGCTGCCCTCAGGTGTCCCGGCACAGGAGAAGGACGTTGCGCATAAACTGGCCCGCGGACTCGAACAACTGGCACTTGCCGCGCGCGAGGACAGGATCGTCCTGGCCGGCACTGCCAACCTGGCCCGCTCCAACGTTGACTTCCCCCTGAGCATCGGCCCCGTCCTGGATGCCCTGGAGGAGCAGGTGGTTCTCCTGCGGCTCCTGGAACACATGGCGGCGGACTCGCACGGGGTTGCCGTAAGCATTGGCCGGGAAAACCCGCACGACTCCCTGGCGGAGGCGTCAGTGGTTGCCACAAGCTACGGCTCGGGGGAAAGCGCCAAGCTCGGTGTCCTAGGACCAACCCGCATGGACTATCCCAACACCATCTCCAGCGTTCGGGCCGTGGCCCGGTACCTGTCAAGAATCCTGGCCGGCTAGACGGCCGTCCGATCACCTACGTACACGTTCCACAGAAGAGAGCAAGACTTTGAGCAGCCACTACGACGCACTGGGTGTCTCCCGCGACGCAACTCCGGAAGAAATCAAGAAGGCCTACCGCAAACTGGCCCGCAAGCTCCACCCGGACGTCAACGACGCACCCGACTCGCAGGACCAATTCAAGGCCGTCACGCACGCCTATGAGATCCTGTCGGACCCGCAAAAGCGCCAGGTCTATGACACCACCGGAAACGAAAACGGCAACAGCAACGGTGCCGGGAACTTTGACGGCCAGGGCTTTGCCTTCCAGGACATCTTTGAGACGTTCTTCGGCGGAGGCGGCCAGGGCCACGGCCCGGCATCGCGGACCCGCCGCGGCCAAGACGCGTTGATCACCGTCCGTATTGAACTGCGCGAAGCTGTTTTTGGTGTGAACAAGAAGCTTGAAATCGACACGGCCGTCACCTGCACGACGTGCGATGGCAGCTGCTGCCGCCCCGGCACCCACCCCACCACGTGCGATGTTTGTCACGGCGCCGGCCAGATCCAGCGCCCCATGCGTTCCATCCTGGGCAACGTCATGACGCTCGCCACCTGCAATTCCTGCCAGGGCTTTGGCACGCGCATCGAGGACCCGTGCAACGAGTGCATGGGCGAGGGCCGCGTGCGCAACCGCCGCACGCTGACCATCAAGGTGCCCGCCGGCGTCGGCACCGGCACCCGCATCCAGTTGGCCGGGCAGGGCGAGGCCGGTCCCGCCGGTGGGCCCGCCGGTGACTTGTACGTGGAGATGAAGGTCAACAACGACGCCGCCTTCCTGCGCGAGGGCGACGACCTCCACGCCACGCTCAGCGTGCCCATGACCGCCGCGGCGCTGGGCACCGAACTGTCCCTGGACACCTTCGACGGCGAACAGCCCATCTCCATCAAGCCCGGCACCCAAGCGGGTGAAGTCATCAACCTGCGCAACCTTGGCGTGACGCACCTGCGCGGCTACGGCCGCGGAAACCTGCTGGTGCACATCCACGTGGAGACGCCCACCAAGCCCGACGCCGCCCAGGAAGAACTCCTGAAGCAGTTGGCGGCCCTGCGCGGGGAAACGTTTACCGAGGGCAAGCTGGTCAGCAGCGGCGGCATGTTCGCCAAGCTGCGCGACAAGCTCGGCAACCTCTAGGCAGCCGTGAGCAACCCCGTCTTTTACGCCACGCCGGCTGAGCTGGCGCCGCTGGCCGTCGGCGACCCCTTCAGCCTCGGCGGGGCAGAGGGCCGTCACGCCGTGACGGTCAAGCGGCTCGCGGCCGGTGAGCCGGTTGACCTGTGCGACGGCGAGGGGTTGCGCCTGGTGTGCACCGTAACGGGTGCCGGTGCGGGCGTTTTGGACGTCCGGGTGGATGTCGTCGCTGCCGATGCCGCCGATGCTTACGAACTGGTCCTGGTCCAAGCGCTGGCCAAGGGCGACCGGGACGAGCTGGCCATCGAGACAGCCACGGAACTCGGCGTTGACGGCGTGGTGCCGTGGCAGGCGGAACGCTCCATTGTGCGCTGGAAGATGGACAAGGCACTCAAGGGCCCCGTGAAATGGCGCAATGTGGTGGCGATGGCCGCCAAGCAGGCCAGGCGCACCCGCGTGCCCTGGGTGGGTGAACTCGTTGGCACCGCCGCCCTGGTGGACCTGATCAAGGACTCCGCGCTGGCGTTGATCCTCCACGAGGACGCCGTGGATACATTGCCGCAGGTGGTGCATTCATGGCGGGCCGGTGCCAAGGCCATTGATGGCTCACCGGCCAGGATTGTCATGATTGTCGGACCCGAAGGCGGCATGAGCCCGGCCGAGGTCCAGGCCTTCTTGGCCGCAGGGGCCCGGACAGCGCTGTTGGGCCGGCACGTGTTGAGGTCGTCCACAGCCGGACCGGCCGCCGTCGTCCTGTTGAGCCAGGAACTGGGCCGCTGGCAATAAGCCCCGCAGGCTGGAACTGCGGCTAGAGCCCTGTCAGCGTGACCACTTTGGTGTCCACACTGACTTGGGTTCCCGGGGCGGCAGGGTCGGTGATGAAGACTGACAACTGGTAAGTTCCCAGGGGTGGCACCAGGTTGAAGCCGAAGGCGCCCAATTGGTCCGAGCCCTTGGCAACGGTGACCGTCCCTGACAGGTATACGCCAACGGGCTTGCCGTCCTTCATGGTGGACAGGCTCCAGCCCAACGTTCCCGTCGGGGAGGTGGCCTGGCCGGTCACCTTCAGGGGCAGGCTCGAGTACGCGGAGCCGTTTCCGGGATCAATAATCCATACGGGAGCCACAAAGCTGGAATTGCGGGTCAGGGGCTTGTCCAGCGGGACGTGGCCAAATGCGTTGTAGCCCGTGTGCCCGTCCACCAGGACGGAGACTTGGACGGCGGCGGCCGTGTCGATCAGACCGGCCATGGCGGCGGCTGCCGTTGCCGTGTAGACGAGTTGAGCCACGGAGCGTTCGGCAATGCCTTGGTCGACTTTTTGGCCAAAGGCGTCCGAGGAAATGTCAACCGTGATCACGTTTTTCGCGGAAACCGAGGCACCCAGGCGCGAGGGCTTGTTCCAGACGGAAAAATAGTCCGGATCCTTCGGCTTTTGCGTCATCATGGCCTGCAAGGAGGCCACAATCGGGTCATCGGTGGCGGGGGTGGAGAAGAACTCACGGTACAAATACACCGAGTCGTTGCTGTGCCCAAGCCAGTAAATGGGAATTGTCTGGTTCGTGGTGGGTGTCTCCAGCGGGGCGCTGGTTCCCAACGCCGCAACGTTGGAGCCTGCTGTGGCCGGCATTGAGGAGTCGTTATTGTCCCGCGTCGTACCGCCGGTGCACGCCGTGGCTCCCAGGGAAACTGCCAGTAGCACCGCAGCGAGACGGGCATGCGGTCGTGGGCTGCGTGGGGGGACAGGCTTGCGGATGACTAACTCTCTTATC
>JBAUMA010000284.1:0-6996 GCA_049578485.1 Specibacter sp. | reverse complement strand
ATTTAGGGCTGGTGGCCACCACCTGGCCGATACTCCCGTCCGGGTTGGTCCGGTTCAAGGTGAACTTTGTGAGGGGAAATTGATAGTCCGAGGGCGAGACAAACACCCCGATGGCGGGGACCGGAACCCTATGATCCAGGGACCATGCTCCGGGGCTGGGGCTGTTGTACAGGGCCTGCACAAACGTAGACGTCCCCGTAGCCGGGTTGTAGCTGGGGTCGATCTCAAACGGCCCGGTACCGGCATCCCACGTAATGTGCGTGTAGCGCAGAACGTGATGGGCCGTTGCCTGGTCGGTTCCGATGGAAATGAGATTGCTCGGCACAAGTATTTTCAGGTCCGGTGGTGTTACCGGAGGCTGTGCGGCCGCATTCGCACCCGGAACCGCAAGCCCCGCGCCGATGGCAAGCATGATTGCGGTCAAGATTGCCACGCTGGCATGGGCTGAATTCTTGGCCAAAGTCTGTAATCTCATGGGATTTCCCCTACCGCATGATTTAAAACTAGGATCGCAGCCGGTCACATCAAGTGAACTGCAAGACCCACTCCAATGCGGCAAACCCCGGGATGACATTTGGATTATAGGCCTCGCCGGGGCATCCCGCAACGAAAATGGGCCAGGTAGCAAGGCCAGGCGATTTACTTCCGCTGACTGCCCTTCGTCACATCGCCATCTCCCTAGTGTTTGTGACCTTGATGCACTGGAGGCGCTTCACGTTTGCTCGGCGAGTCGTCGTCGCCGCCTGCGTCGGGGCCGCCGCCACCCTTGCCTGCGTCCGGCCCCGCGGCAGGAGGTGTACTGTCCGGGACGCCGACGCTGTCGCCGGCCAGTATCCTGCGCCGAACCAGGAGCAGGTGCGTTCCGCCGGCCACCACTATCAGCACGGCCAGGCCCAGGAATCCCAGGACGATGGCGCCAGGGGCCATGCTTGTGAGGGCTGCGGCGGGCAGTGCCTGCGGTGCCGCCCTGTCCTGCAGTGTCGGTTTCGGTTGCGCAGCCGCAGCGGGAGGCTTGGTCCCCACGGCCGGTGGACTTACCTGGCCGCGGCGGTGGACGCGGATCCAGTCGGCAATGCTGCCCAGCGGATTCGTGTCCACAACGGGGACGTCGGCGCTCAGTGCGGCCGCGGCGTCGAGAATGCCGTAACCGTAGATGGCGTTCGGCACGCCGGTTCCCTTGGGTTTGGCCGTCGTGATGATCCGGTTGATGACCTGGGCCGCCGACATTTGCGGGTATTTGGCCCGGATCAGGGCTGCCACACCGGAAACGATGGGGGCCGCGCCACTGGTCCCGCTCCACCTGGCATAGCCCCCGCCGGGCAGGCCGCCGGCCAAATCCTCAGCCGGGGCGCTGACACCAATGCTGATGCCCTGGGAGGACGAGTCGACACTTGCCGTGCCGTCCTTGTCCAGGCCGCCCACGGCCAGGACACCGGGAATCGTGGCCGGGGCACCAACTTGTTCGCTGCCGGACTTGCGGTTGCCCGCCGCGGCCACAATGACCACGTCCTTGGCCTCGGCGTAGGCGAAGGCGTCGTCCCAGCTTTGCGGCCAGGCGGTCGAGGTGCTGCCCAGCGACATGTTGATCACCTTGGCGCCGTGGTCCACGGCCCATTTCACGGCCGCGGGAATCTGGTCGTCAATGTTCTTACCCGACGGATTTTCACTGCCCAGCCAGACGGAGACGCTCAGCAGTTCGGCCTTGGGCGCCACTCCAATGACCCCATCAGGGCCGGCCCCCACCTTGGGCGAGGGCGACGCCGTCGTGCCTGGTTTGGCGGACGCCGACGGCGTCGAGGACTTGTCCGTGTGACCACGCCCTGCCAGCATGGTCGCCACCAGCGTCCCGTGCTCGGGTTCGGCGCCGACGCCCTTGGTGCCCTTGGCGTTGCCCGAACCTGACATGTCGACCCCGCCCACCACGGCACCCTTGAGGTCCGTGTGGCCGGCGTCGATGCCGCTGTCAATCACGGCAACCTTGACGCCTTCGCCCTGGGAGATGTCCCAGGCCTTCGTGATGCCCGACTGGTCCAGCCAGTACTCACGGTTGCGGATGTCGTCTGCGGATGCGGCCGGTGCCGCCACCAGGGCCAGGGATCCCACCATGGCAAGGGTCAGTGCGGCAGCGGCAAAGCTGCGCAGCCGGGAGGCGGTTCGGCGCGCTGTGGGCAAGGGGTTCCTGGGCAACCGTGTCTGATCCGGCATGGTAGCTCGTTTCCGTCGAGGGCGGGGAAAAGTCAGCTGACTACTCCGGCCGCACCTAGGGCGATTCCATCCAGAATATCGTGTTCGCTGGTGGTTGCCGATTCGAGGCGTCCGTCCGTCAGCACCGCAAGCCTGCGCAGCACGCTGCTCCAGATGAGCGAACCGGCCCCAATCACGTCCACCCGGCCCGGATGCATGAAGCCCAAATCGGCCCGCTGTGCACGGGTCATGCCCAGTAGTTCACCTGCAGCAGCTTCCAGCTTTTCCAGGGGCACGGTGGCGGCATGAATCGCCTCCCGCTCATAGCTCGCCAGCCCCAGGGCCTGGGCCGTGATGGTGGTGATGGTGCCGGCGACGCCGACCACCTTGGTGACTTGTGCCAGCGGAACCACGGCCAGGACATCCGCCATTTTGGCTTCCACGGCGGCCTCTGCTGCGGTGATTTCCGCGGCGGTGGGAGGATCGCTGCGCAGGTAGCGTTCGGTGAATCGCACACAACCCATGTCCGTGCTGATCGCTGCCTGGACGCCCTCCGCGTTGCCCACCACAAATTCGGTGCTGCCCCCGCCAAGGTCGACCACCAGGACAAGCTCCCCTCCCATGGCCGGCAGCACGCTCGTGGCGCCTGCGAAGGACAATCCGGCTTCCTCGGCACCGGAGACCACTTCGGGTGCCACGCCCAGGCGGTCCTTGATGCCGTTGACGAAAATGTCCCGGTTGCCGGCGTCGCGGGTGGCGCTGGTGGCCACAAAGCGCACGCGCTCCACGCCATTTTCGCGAATCAGCGCCGCGTAGTCGTCAGTGGCGGCAAAGGTGCGCTCCAACGCCTCCGGGGCCAGCATGCCGGTGGCATCCACGCCCTGGCCCAGCCGCACCACACGCATTTCCCGGTGGATGTCGGTCAGGACGGGGCTGGCATGGCCGGAAACGTCGGCGATGAGCAGTCGGATGGAGTTGGTCCCGCAGTCAATGGCGGCTACACGCATGGAAAGTTCCTCGTCTGTGGCTGTGGCTGTGGGTGTGGGGCTGCGGGCTTGCCGATGCCGGGTGCTACGGGGTGTCCCCGGGGGCGGCTGTCTCGGCGGCCTGCGCGTTCAGGTGCCTGACGTGCCGGCTGAGGTCCTTGTGGGGGACGGGGGCGGCGTCGTCCCAGGCGCCGTCGCAGTAGCACTTTTCGGCGGTCCACCATTCGGCGAGGGCGGCAAGCACCTCATCGCCCAGCGGGTTGACGCCGGGTCCGGCGGCCAGGGCGTGGCCCACCAGCACGTGCAGGCACTTCACGCGGGTGGGCATACCTCCGGCGGAGATGCCGGCAATCTCCGGGACGGGACCGGTGCCGGCCCGTTCGCCAATGGCTTCCCGTGCCGCAATATAGGACTCGTGGGCGGACTGGTACGCGGCCGCCAACGCCCCATCCGTGGCCAGGCGCTCGGTCATTTCGTTCATCATCCCGGCAGCTTCCAGGCGGGATGCCGCGGCAGTGAGGACCGGGTGAGTCAGGTAAAACGTGGTGGGGAACGGGATGCCGTTGCTCAGCCTCGGGGCCGTGGCTGCGACGAGCGGATTGCCGCACACGCAGCGCGCCGGGATTTCAACGACGTCGCGGACGGGCCTGTTGAGCTGACGGCTCAGGGTGTCAAGATCGTGTTGCGTGGGTACGCGCCCGCTTGTCGCGGAGCTTGCTGATGCGGGCACCGGCGTCCTTCCTAAGGATTCTTGGCGTGTGGCCGCCCGTTGTGAAAAGCGTGCGGCGGCACACAAAAGTTGCTGTTGCGGTTACGAACCATTTTACCGTGGCCGGGAGCCTGGGGTTTTCGCCGCCTTATTTGGCACTGGTTTGCTGTGCGGCCTTGGGCGCCGGGGCGGTCTTTGCCGGTGCCGCCACTTTTACTTCCGAGGACTTTTGGATGGCGGCGAACAAGCTGTCCACCCAGGGCTCGTCGGGGACCACGGTGGCGTTCTTGGCCGAGGTGGCCGCGGACGCGGCGGCCTTGGCCGCGTCGGAGGAATCCCCGGTGTCAACGGCGCCGTTGGCACCGTAGACCCAATATCCCGTCTCCCCCGGCATCAGCATGCTCACGCGGTCGCGAGCCTGCTGTTTGACATAAGCGGGATCATCCCAGCGGGCCAGCTCGGACTTGTAACCGGCCTGCTGGGCCGTCTGTTCGGCAATGACTTGTTTCAAGTCGGAAATCTCGGCCCTCTGCTCCATGAAGGTGTGGACGTTGGGGGCAAGGACCACCGTGATGGCGGCCATGGCCAAACCGATCACTAGGAGCCGGCCGGAAAAGGACCGTGCGGGTACGGGCGCGGTTGAGGCCTGGCGGACAACGCCTTCATGGTGTCCGCGGCCTGGTTCGTGATCCTGTTTTGTGGCGGACCCGCGCGGCGCCGTGCCGGCGTGCGAACCCTGCCGGACGGCATTGTCATGGCCGGTCCGCGAGGAGCCGCCTGCCCCGGCGGTGGTGCGGTGGGCGCGCGGGCCGTGCTCCGCCGTCGTGCTGTTCTGGCCGGCCTGGACATCCCGGTCGGACAAGCCCGGCGCGTTTTTCGCCCCGGCGCTGAACTGTGCGCTGGGTACTTTGGGACGACGCGTGGCCATGCTTCTCCTGGTGCTTCTCACTGTTGCCGGGCGGGGCGCATCCTCTGCGGGTTAAAGCGGGAAGGCCGGCAACTGGCTAAGGTGTGTAATCCACCTTAGCCAGTTGCCGGCCCCGACTGGGTTATTTAGCCCTTGAAACGCGGGAAGGCGCTGCGACCGGCGTAGCGTGCTGCATCTTCGAGGTCTTCCTCGATGCGCAGCAGCTGGTTGTACTTGGCAACGCGCTCGGAGCGGGCCGGGGCACCGGTCTTGATCTGGCCGGCGTTGGTGGCAACGCAGATGTCGGCGATCGTGGTGTCTTCGGTCTCGCCGGAGCGGTGCGAGGTGATGGTGGTGTAGCCGGCACGCTGAGCCATGGATACGGCGTCCAGGGTCTCGGTCAGGGAACCGATCTGGTTCACCTTCACGAGCAGCGAGTTGGCCGTCTTGGACTCGATGCCACGGGCCAGGCGCTCGGGGTTGGTGACGAACAAGTCATCGCCAACAATCTGCACCTTGTCGCCAATGGCGTCGGTCAGGGTCTTCCAGCCTTCCCAGTCGTCCTCATCCAGGGGATCCTCGATGGAAACGAGCGGGTAGTCGGCAACGAGTTCGGTGTAGTAGGCGCTCATCTCGGCGGCAGTCAGGGACTTGCCTTCGAACTGGTAGGTGCCGTCCTTGAAGAACTCGGAGGAAGCAACGTCCAGGGCCAGGCCGATGTCGCGGCCGGCCTCGTAGCCTGCGCGCTTGATGGCTTCCAAGATCAGGTCAAGTGCCGCACGGTTGGAGGGGAGGTTCGGCGCGAAGCCGCCCTCGTCGCCCAACCCGGTGGACAGGCCCTTTTCCTGCAGCACGGACTTGAGGTTGTGGTACACCTCAACGCCCCAGCGCAGGCCCTCCGAGAACGTGGAGGCACCCAACGGCACGATCATGAATTCCTGGATGTCGACGTCGGAGTCGGCATGGGAGCCACCGTTGAGGATGTTCATCAGCGGTACCGGCAGAACGTGGGCGTTCGGGCCGCCCAGGTAGCGGTACAGGGGCAGGTCGGCCGAGGCCGCGGCTGCGCTGGCGACGGCCAGGGAGACACCCAGGATGGCGTTGGCGCCGAGCTTGGCCTTGTTGGGCGTACCGTCCAGTTCAAGCATCATGGAGTCGATCAGACGCTGTTCGATTGCGTCAATGCCCTCGAGTTCCGGTGCGATTGCTTCGAGGACGGCCTCGACGGCCTGCAGTACACCCTTGCCCTGGTAGCGGGACTTGTCGCCGTCGCGACGTTCCACTGCCTCGAAGGCACCCGTCGAGGCACCGGAGGGAACGCCCGCGCGGCCCACCGAGCCGTCTTCCAGGAGAACCTCGACCTCAACGGTCGGGTTTCCTCGGGAATCCAAAATTTCGCGTGCGTGAATGGCTTCAATAAGTGCCACGTATTGCTCCTAATCGTCAGCTTCGAGTGGGTAGAGGTCGACCACGCTGTCGGCACAATCCTAGCCGGTCGTCGTGACGGGGCACTCATTGCTACGCGCACGGCGGCAACTTCACGGCAAACTCGCGGTGAACTTGCACCGATGCGGCATGGGAATGGCGGAACGGCTCTTGAGCTGCGCGCCGGCCGAGCCGCCAAAAGCTGCCAATTTGCTGGGAATCGTACATCATCTCTAGACTCAAAGAATATAGCGATATATCGTTAAGTATCGCGAAGTTCTACAACGATCATCGCCACCGACAAACAAGCGAGGCTCAGTGTGCCACCGGCCCTCCCCTCGCATCCGCGCCGGGCACCCGCACAAATGCAGGCCCCCGGCGACCACCACAAATTTCAAGTCAAAAGGCAATTGACATGAAAAACTTCAATAACGACAAGCACTCCCACCACCATGAAGGCCACTCCCCCATCAACGACGGCGGATTCACGGATCCGCGCGACGGCCACCAGGGCGGGCACGGCTTCGGCGGAGACCCCGGGCAGCAAGGTGGCCAACACGGCCACGAGGGACATGACCACGAAGGACACGACGGCCCGCGCCGGCCAAAGCCGCGAGCAAAGCCTGCGCCATCGCCCCGGGAGTCGCCCCTGGATTCATCCCTGGGTCCTCCCCGGCGGCCAAAATCCGGGCCAAATCCGCGCCCGCCTCCGCGCGGGCCGTGGTGTCCTTCGTGGTCAAGTCCCTCGTGGCCGTGTTGGCCACCTTGCTGCCCGGGGTCTCCGC
>JBAUMA010000283.1:0-5970 GCA_049578485.1 Specibacter sp. | reverse complement strand
CCTCCCTGCAAAACGAAGAATCCATGGCTGGCATTATTGCCGCTGTTGGAAAGTACAAGACAAAGGATCTCTCATGAGCCATGCACCAGAAAACGTCGCAGACCTCTCCACCCCGCTGAAATTCGCCTATTGGGTTCCCAACGTTTCGGGCGGCCTGGTGGTCAGCAAGATCGAGCAGCGCACCGACTGGGGCTTCGAATACAACAAGAAGCTGGCCCAGATCGCCGAAAACAGCGGCTTTGAATATGCGCTGACGCAGACCCGCTATGCCGCGTCCTACGGTGCGGATCAGCAGCACGAGGCCACGAGTTTCTCCTTGGCGCTGCTGGGTGCCACCGAACGTTTGAAGGTCATAGCCGCGGTGCACCCGGGCATGTGGCACCCCGGCGTGCTGGCCAAGTTCATGATCACCGCCGATCACCTCTCCAACGGCCGAGCCGCCGTGAATATCGTCTCCGGCTGGCTCAAGGACGAATTCGTGAACTTCGGCCTTGACTGGTTGGAGCACGACGAACGCTACGTGCGCACCGAGGAATTCATTCGCGTACTGCGCGGCCTGTGGACCGAGAAGGACTTCTCCCAATCAGGCAAGTACTACAACATCAACGAATTCACGCTCAAGCCGGCACCCGTGGACGTGCCCGGTCGCGCGCACCCCGAGATCTTCTTCGGCGGGAACTCCACCGCAGCACAGGCCACTGCCGGCAGGGTCGCAGACTGGTACTTCTCCAACGGCCGCACCCTCGAGGGCTACACCGAAAACGTCAACGGCGTGCTAGCCGCAGCAGCCGAATCCGGCCGCACACCGCGCTTTGGCCTGAACGGCTTCGTGATCGCACGCGATTCTGAAAAGGAAGCCCGGGACACGTTGCGAGAGATCGTGGAGAAGGCGCACCGACCCGCCGTTGAGGGCTTCGCCGCTGCGGTCAAGGAAGCCGGTGCCTCCACCAAGGACGGCAAGGGCATGTGGGCGGATTCGTCCTTTGAGGACCTTATCCAATACAACGACGGCTTCAAAACGCAGCTGATCGGCACCCCGGAACAGGTTGCCACGCGAATCGTTGAGTACAAGAAGCGCGGCGTGAACCTGTTGTTGACCTGCTACCTGCACTTCCAGGAGGAAGTGGCGGCGTTCGGCAAGGATGTCATGCCCATCGTCCGCGTGCTGGAGGCAGACCTGGCCCGCAAGAACGGCACCGAACTGGACCTCTCGTTGTTGCCTGAAACCAACTTCGAAAAGGTTGGCCTCTAATGACCGAACATTCCTTTGGTTTCCGCACCCGTGCCTTGCACGCCGGTGGAACGCCCGACGCCGAGCACGGTGCCCGTGCAGTGCCGATTTATCAGACCACCTCGTTCGTGTTCAAGAGCACCGACGACGCCGCCAACCTGTTTGCGCTGCAAAAGTACGGCAATATCTATTCACGTATCGGCAACCCCACCGTGGCCGCCTTTGAGGAACGCATCGCCTCACTTGAAGGTGGGATCGGGGCTGTTGCGACGGCGTCGGGCATGGCAGCGGAGTTCATAACGTTCGCCGCCTTGGCTGGGGCGGGAGACCACATTGTGGCGTCGTCGAAGTTGTACGGTGGCACCATCACCCAGCTGGATGTGACGCTGCGCCGTTTCGGCGTGGACACCACATTCATCGACTCCAACGATCCTGCCGACTTTGCCGCCGCGATCCGGGACAATACCAAGGCCGTGTACACGGAGATCGTCGCGAACCCCTCCGGCGACATTGCTGACTTGGAGGGCTTGGCGGCAGTCGCACACGCCGCCGGCGTCCCGTTGGTGGTTGATGCGACCCTCAGCACTCCATACCTGATCCGACCCATTGAGTTCGGTGCCGACATCGTCATCCACTCCGCCACCAAGTTCCTCGGTGGTCACGGCACCACACTGGGCGGCGTCGTGGTTGAGTCCGGGCGTTTCAACTGGGGCAACGGCAAGTTCCCCTCCATGACCGAGCCCGTGGAGTCCTACGGCAATGTGTCGTGGTGGGGCAACTTTGGCGAGTACGGGTTCCTGACGAAATTGCGTTCGGAACAATTGCGCGACATAGGTCCGTCGCTCTCTGCGCAGTCTGCCTTCCAGCTGCTCCAAGGTGTGGAAACGTTGCCGCAGCGCATGGATGAACACCTGCGCAACGCTGCGGCAGTGGCGCAATGGCTCGAGGCTGACGAACGCGTCTCGTGGGTAAAATTCGCCGGCTTGCCCAGCCACCCGCATTTCGAACGGGGGCAAAGATACCTGCCCAAGGGTGTCGGCTCCGTCTTTGCCTTCGGCGTTCGCGGCGGCCGGGAGGCCGGCAAGGTGTTCATCGATTCGTTACAACTGGCCAGCCACCTGGCAAACATTGGTGATTCACGCACACTGGTCCTGCATCCGGCATCCACCACACACCAGCAGCTCACTGCGGGGCAGCTCGACGCGGCTGGTGTACCCGGGGACCTGATCCGGCTTTCCGTGGGTCTGGAAGACCTGGCCGACATCCTGTGGGACCTTGACCAGGCACTTGATGCAGCCCAGGAATCTCAGTCGAACGGTGGTTCCGTGGCAGAGGCAACGGCTTCGTCCTGCGAGATCGGAGCCACAGCATGAGCGCCTCTGAACGTGTTTGGGTGGGCCCTTCGGCCCCTGAACGCCTTGCCATCTTGCGCAAAACGCAGTCCATCGCCATTGTCGGGGCTTCGGACAAGCCGTCCCGTGCCAGCTACTTTGTTGCCACCTATCTGCTGTCCTCCAGCCGCTACCGGGTCTACTTCGTCAACCCGGTAGCCACGGAAATCCTGGGGCGGCCCGTGTACAAGTCGTTGGCCGATCTGCCGGAAGTCCCGGATCTGGTGGATGTCTTCCGCCGGCACGACGACCTTCCCGGCGTCGTGGAGGAGGCGATCGCCATCGGCGCCAAAACACTGTGGCTGCAGCTTGGCTCCTGGCATGAGGATGCAGCGGCGAGGGCCGAGTCTGCCGGGCTTGAAGTGGTCATGGACCGCTGTGTCAAGATCGAGCACGCCCGCTTCCACGGTGGACTCCACTTGGCCGGTTTCGACACCGGCGTCATTTCATCGAAACGACAGGTTCTCGCCTAGAGAAATCTGTCCGATCAGAGCCGCCAGCCGTACAAAAAGAGGAAGGCCCCAAATCGCTTGCGACCTTCCTCTTTTTCGTTGGCATTGCTGGAGCTTGTGGTTGCCTGGCCAGCTTGGCTAGATCCAGGCGGGTGCCCTGGGTGCGCCGGGGATGGTGGCGCGGCCGGATGCCCAGGCCGTGATTGCTGTGAGCGGGCCGGAAACCATGACGGCGTAGGGGTTGGAAGCGTCGCCGAGGCGGGTTTCGCTCTCACCGACATCGATGATCAGCCCGGCATCGGTGCCGCGGGTTTTCCACGCGTTGGCGATGTCGGTCAAGAGGCGTTCCCCGACGTTGGTGGGGATGTCTGCGAAGCAGGCGCCGTTGTTGAGGTCGACGGCATGGAGCCAGCCTTCGCGGGTGGGCATCCACACGGTCTCGGACACGGGCCCGGTGGGGCCTTGGGCGGTGACCACCTCATTGGACCAGTTCTCATCGGGGAGGTCGCGCCATTCCACGTTGAGGTGGATGACGTCGCCGGGGTTGAGGGTGATGAAGGTGGCGATGTAGTGAACCAGGAATACGGGGGTGAAGACCAGATTGAAGCGTCCCGGATTTGGTGCCGCTGTTTTACTTGCTGATGTTTCGCATATTCCGTCTCGTGTATCTCCGGCATGTGATGATTCGACGAGGGTTCAAATTCGGCTGCCGTCCACAGCGCCGGAATTGGTGGCCCTTCTCCGGGAGGATGGTTGTAGCGGCGTCGAGTGCGTCGTCGACGACGATGAGGTAGCTGTCTCGTTCGGCGGCGATCTTCATGGCTGGAAGTGTTTCGTGATCGGCGGCCTGGATGGTGAGTCCGTCGAGTTCTTCAAGGGCGACCCAGATGGCGTTGTCGGGGATGAATGCTGAGGCGTTGGAGTTGAGTCAATCAGGGGCCAGGTCGTAGTGGGTGGGCATTTAGGCCACGATTGTGTCGACGCTAGTTTTGTCGGCGTAGCTTGCGTCGATGTCGGCGGTGGGACTTTTGCCAATGCCCTGCAGATCGAGTGCTGCGCCTCCGACGAGGTCGATGTTGCCGTGGATGCCTCGAGCGATCAGCCTGTTGGCGAATAAATGGAAGAGGACCCGGATTTGCTCGCCGGTTAGTTCTCCAGCGCTCATGCTGTGGCCAGGCTACGTTCGCGGATGAAGACATTCAATTCGGCGAGCTCTTGCGGTGTCTCTGACTGCGTTAGCTGTTTCATCGGGTCACGGACGATCCTGTAAGACTCTGCCGGCATCCACGCCTCGTCGAGGGATTTGATGCGTTTGGTCCAGGACGGGGCGGTTTGGTCGAGGCGGTGAGCAGTGTAGTTGGTGATCCCCGCCAGAGCCGCAGACCATTGGTGGTCCCTTGAGCTGCGGACTGCGCTGGAGAAGCGGCTGGCCGGCCTTGAGAGACGCGCTGGCGTAGTCGGCGAGCATCTTGAAGGCGAACTCAAAATCCTTCCGTGCGAGAAGGTCCGTGAAGGTGGCTGCGTAGTCGCGCCGTTCCGGGTCATGGTCGCCGCCGCGGGGGATAGGGGGTGCCGCGGCGAAGGAGAGCCCTAAGGCGGCGAGGACCGCCATTGTCTTGCCGAGTTCGGCGCGTTCGTGGCCAGATTCAAGATCAATGAGGAATTTCCGCGGGACACCTGCGGCATCGGCCAAGGCTAGTTGGGTCAGGCCCTGATTCATTCGTTGGCGGCGGATCAATGCTCCGGCAGCGGCCGGTGTGTCGATGGTGCTCTCAAATGTCATGGCGATGTCCTCTCCACGATCTAATGTGTCACCGAACGATGACAATTGAATCTTTGCTCTCATGAAGAGGGCGGGGATAGCGGTGCCATCTCTGGCTGTTGAAAGTGTCAACACATTTTCTGTCGTACTGGCCCGTCCTTCGTCGTACTGGGCCGTACTTCCGCTGGCACTCGCTACATCCCAGCGTTTGCAAGGGTCAAAGTCTGGTTCGAATCCCATCTTGGGCACGAATACCCCCTGATCACAGGGGGCATTCGTATTTATGCTTTCCCGCCGGGCGTCAACCAGTGCGGACAGTGCCCGCGGCTTTCCGATCCCCGCGGGGCGAAATCTTGAGCAGGACCATCACAAGGATGCATAGGAGCGCCAGGGCGGCTGCGGCGGCGATCACGGCGGTGACCAGCGTTTCGGACGTGGCCAGGGCTCCGGCGCCGACTGCGGTAACTGCCTGGAAAACATAGGCGATGAGGTAGAGCAACGAGAGGGTGGCGCCCCGGTGGTGTGCGGGGGAGACGCTGTTGATGAGGCCCAATCCGCCGGTGAATGCCAGCGAGTAGGCGCAGCCGCCGACCAGGCACCAACTCAGAAAAAGTGCGCTTGACCCTAATACGCTCGCGCCGACCATCAGTGCGAGACTGACCATGGTCAGTAGGGCCCCGCACCACACCTGGTACCGAACCGGGACCCGCACCAGAAACAAGGCGGTGAGGCAGATCGCCACAGATGAGCTCGCCAGCAGCGAGCCGACGACCGCCCTGTTGTCAGTGTGGGCGAATTGGGCGATCATGTGCGCTCCCAGGGATAGGAACATGGCTCCCATGGAATACGCCAGCGCCACGGACAGTGTCGCGATGAGGAAACTCAGCCGGATCCCGCGCTGCACCTTGGGCGACTGGGGCCGCCAACGCTGCCTCGAGTCTGGCCGGTCGCCCGGTGTCATGAGCAGGGTGGCCATCACTGCGACGGCAAGCACGAGCAAGACAATGTAGCTCAGTGACAGTGGCAGCGGCGCATATTGTGCCAGCACTCCGCTGACGAACAGGGCCAAGGTGAGGCCAGCCGCTGTGGAAACGGTCGCCGTCGTGCTGGCAAAGCGGGGATTGATTCTTGGGT
>JBAUMA010000282.1:0-4616 GCA_049578485.1 Specibacter sp. | reverse complement strand
GTCCAGCTCACGTTCGCTCAAGGGGTCGATGAGGCCGGTTTGGGCGGGGGCGTTGTCAGCACCCGCGGCTGCCAGGAGGCGGCGGGCGTAGGCAGGGGCGATTCCCTGTTTTGCCGCAGTTGCCAGCAGGGATGCCATGGGAGCGCCTTCGTCCGCGAAGATGCGGACGTACCCCTCGGGCTCGGCCAACGCCAGTGCCCGCTGCAGTAACCCCAGGGCCGCCTGGATGTCGCCGTGGGCCCGCTGTGCCACCGACTGTAGCACCAGGATTTCCAGGACACTGCCGTTTCGTTCTCCCTCCTCGGCTGCGTTCAGGAGGCGATTGAGGAGCCCTCTGGCATCGTCAAGGTCTCCGCGCTCGCCGTCAGTGGTGTGGCGGGCGAGGAGCAATCGGGCCAGGGTGATGTGCTCGAACTCGCGCAGGTAGCCCGGCTCGTCGTCGGCGGCGATACCGTGCTCGCGCGCCCAAGCAAACGCTTCGCCGAGCAAGCCCTTTTCCGCCAGCAGCCGGGCCCTCAAGGCGGGAATCGGGCGGACCTGCGGGAAGAAGTCGCCAACGTACACCCTGTCCGCGTCATCGAGCAGTTCAATGGCGCCGTCCAGGTCACCCTCGGCGTGCCTGATCCCGGCCATCGCGACCCGCCGGCGGTACGGGTTCTGTGGCAGGCCCAGGTGCTCGCCCAGCTCCTCGCTGCGCCGCAATTCCGCCGCAGCGGCGGGCAAGTCGTTGCGCTCAAGGAGGACCCCGCTCATGGCAACGTGCAAGTCCGCCGTGCCGCGCAGGACTTCGCCGTCCGGCCCCGACGCGGTCTCCAATCCCTGCCGGCACGTTCGCAGGGCCTCGCCGAGGCGGCCTTTGGCCAGGCTGAGATCGGCCAGCGCGACCATGCAGCCGAAGGTGTCCGCAATGTGCCCGGCCCGTCGCAGCCCGGCCACACAAGTTTGGTACCCCCGAGACCCGGACTCCAGGTCCCCGGTGGTCCAGGCGGCAAGACCCAGCAATCCCGATGCCGCGGCCCGGCCCAGGTGGTCATCCTGTGGTGAAGTTTGGAGGGCCCGGCTTGCGTGCCGCGCCGTGGCCTCCGGGTCACCCCGTGTCAGCGCCAGTGCGGCGCGGTAAAGGCTGATGGCCGCCGGGAGGCGGTGGAATTCCGCTTCATCCACCACCCGCATCCCCGCTGCGGGGACGGTGGTTTCCGGACGCACGCCCGCCGCCGGTTCCAGCCAGCGCTCGGCGTCATGCAAGAGATCCTCGACGCCGGCCGTCTCGCCGGCTGCGAGCAATGCCCCGGCGAAGCTGACGCTGAGGACGGGCCTGGCATGGAACAATTCCTGCGGGAGCAGCTTGAGCCAACCGAGCAGGGATGCCTCGCTCCGGCTTCGTCGCATGTCCTGCACCGCGCGCTCCACGAGATCGGCCGCCCGCTCGAAATCCTCCGATGCCAGGGCGTGGCGGACGGCCGCGGCGGGGTCGCCGTTTTGCTCATACCAAATACTTGCCCTGAGGTGGAGCTCGGGTATTTGGTCCGGGTGCTCGTCCAGCAGGCGTGCCTGCAAAACGTCGGAAAACAGCTGGTGGTAGCGGTACCAGCTGCGACGGGCGTCAAGCGGCGCCAGGAACAGGTTCCCCCGCTCCAGGCGGGTCAAAGTTGCGCTGCCGCCGCTGAGCCCGGTGACGGCGTCGCACAAGGGTCCGCCCAACCGTTCGAGGATGGAGGTTTGCAGCAGGAAGTCCCGGTCTGTGCCGGGCAGTCCGTGCAGCACCTCTTCGGCCAAATAGTCCACCACGTACCGGTCATCGCCGGTGAACCCGGCGATGAACTCTTCCGTATCCGTGCGACCTTGCAGGGACAGGGCTGCCAGCTGAAGTGCGGCAATCCACCCTTCCGTCCGCTCGCCGAGGGCGTCAAGGTTGGCGGCGGTGAGGTCCAGGCCCATGGCGTCCTTGAGGTACTCCGCCGCCTCGGCGGCGGTGAAGCGCAGGTCCGCCGCCCGGAGTTCCACGAGCGCGCCGCGCCCGCGAAGGCGCACGAGTGGCAGTGCCGGGTCTGCCCGGCCCGCAATCACCAGGTGCACCTGCGGCGGCAGGTTCTGGACCAGGAAAGCCATCCCCTCCTGGATGTCGCGGGAGTGGATGACGTGGTAATCGTCCAGAACGAGCACCAACTCCCCGCTGGTGGCTTGCAAATCGTTGAGCAGGATGGAAAGGAAAGTTTCGAACGGCGCAAGGGGAGGCTTGAGAAGCAACAGCGCTTTCGCGCCAATCCCCGGCACTGCCCGCGCCAATGCCGCGACCACGTACGTCCAAAAGGCGACGGGATCGTCGTCGCGCGCGTCAAGGGAAAGCCAGGCAACGTCCCTTCCATGCCCCTCGGAGGAAGCCAGCCACTCCGTCAGCACTGTCGTCTTGCCGAAGCCGGCCGGCGCGGACACCAGGGTGAGAGCCGATTCGGCGCCCTTGTTCAGGCGGGCGCTGAGTCGTGGCCGCGCGACTTGCGAGCTGCGCGGCTTGGGGATGTTCAGCTTGGTTTCAAGCAGTGGCGCCGTCATGGTCGCCGCCTAGTGGGAGCCATCTGGCCAGAGCATCGAGGATGACGTTGAGCCCAATTTCAAACTCGTCACCAAAGTCGTAGCCCGGCTTGAGCACGTGCTCGGTGGCGATCTCAACCATGTAGGGATATTCGCCTGCGGAGAACAGCTCCACGATGGGTGCGGTGATTTCCGCCGCCGTGTCTGCGCCGGTGAAGGGGAGTGCGGCCTCCTGGAGGGCGAATCCGTAGATGTAGCTGTCGAGCAAGGCGTAGGCATGGGCTGTGAGTGCAACGGAAAAGCCCGCATGTCGCAGCACGCCAAGGGTGGCGTTGTGGTGGCGGAGCGTCGCCGAACCGGGAGAAGTGCGCGACTCCAGCAGTCCGATCGCCCATGGGTGGCGGCGCAACACTTGGCGGATGGAGTTGGCGCGGAGCCGCATCTCGGGCTGCCAAGCGTTGCCGGGGGAGGGCAGCTCGATCTCGCTGAAGACCATGTCGATGATGGCGTCAAGGATCTCGCCCTTGTTGGCCACGTAATAGTAGAGCGACATTGGCTTTACGCCGAGGGCTTGGGCAAGTGAGCGCATGGTCAGGGTCGCGAGTCCCGACTCGTCGGCGATCGCCACGGCAGTTTCCAGCACGCGCTCCCGGCTCAGTGGCGCGCGACCCTGGGGTGTCTCAATTGCTTCTTCCGCCGTCATGGGCCAAGACTATCGCATTTTCGTACAACGTACGATAGAGTGACTTACTAAGTAAGGTTGAGTGCTGGAAACGGATTGAGGAGTGAATCGTTATGACAAACAACATCGGGCATGAGGCGAAGCAACGGGGTCTTGACGGTCCCGTTTCGGCTGGACAGACGATGCGTGCAATCGTTCGGGAGCGGTATGGAGACGCCGATGTCCTGCACTTGGCGAGCGTCGACCGTCTCGTGATCAACGACGATGAAGTGCTCGTGCGGGTCAAGGCTGCGGGCCTGGACAGGGGCACCTGGCACATGATGACCGGCCGGCCTTACGCCATGCGGCTCGTCACCGGGTTTCGCCGGCCGAAGAACCCGTCGGTTGGTTTGGACCTAGCCGGGACGGTCGTGGCGGTCGGTTCGGCGGTGACCCGGTTCCAGGTGGGGGAGGACGTCTTCGGGTTTGGGCAGGGGTCCTTTGCCGAGTACGCAAAGGCCAAGGAGGACAAACTGGCCCTGAAGCCGGAGGGGCTGTCTTTTGAACTGGCAGCCATTGTGCCGGTTTCCGCGGTGACCGCATTGCAGGCGTTGCGCGACGCCGGACATGTCCAGGCCGGGCAAAAGGTCCTGGTGACCGGTGCCTCCGGCGGTGTGGGCAGCTACGCCGTGCAAGTGGCGAAGGCATTCGGGGCTGAAGTTGCGGGGACCTGCAGCACCTCCAAGGTGGAGCTGGTCCGTTCCCTCGGGGCCGACCACGTGGTGGACTACTCCCGCGAGGACTTCGCCGACGGCGGGCGGCAGTACGATCTGATCCTGGACTTTGCCGGGAATCCGTCACTGTCCCGGCTGCGCCGCGCACTCACGGCGACCGGCACCGCCGTCGTCGGAGGCGGGGAGCACGGCGGCAACGTCACCGGCATGGGCCGGCAACTGCGAGCACTGTTGCTCTCCCCGTTCATCTCCCAACGGCTGACGATGCTTGTTTCCAAACAACGTGCCGGTGACCTTGAGGACATCGCCGGACTCATCGCTGCCGGCACGGTGACGCCGTGCCTGGACAGGACGTTCCCGCTGGAGCAGGCGGCGGATGCGATGCGCTATCTCGTCGGCGGGGAAGCGCGCGGAAAGCTCGCCATTACGCTGTGAATTCACCGTGTTGGGCCCAGTCTGTCCGGACGATGTCTGTGGACATGGGCATTGTTGCTTCGATCGCGCTGGACGCCCCGTAGCTCACGGACCGACGCCAGCGTCCGGCGGCCTCCGGCCCATCAGTGCCTCCCGGTAGGCGTCCGTCTCCTCCCGGAGGGCGGCGACGACGGCGGCCACCGCGGGCCGGCGCAGCGAGTCGGTGCGCGCCACCATCCAGTAGGGCAGCTGTTCCTTGAAATCATTCGGCAGCAGGC
>JBAUMA010000281.1:0-14267 GCA_049578485.1 Specibacter sp. | reverse complement strand
TCCGTGGTGACCGTGCCCATGACCCAGGACGGCAGGCCGCGGGAGTTCAGGCGGGCCACGGCGGCGTCGGCGGCGTCGGCCGAAACCACTGCCACCATGCCCACGCCAAGGTTAAGCGTGCGCTCCAGGTCGGCCAGCGGCACGTTGCCCAGCTGGGAGACGAGGTTAAAGATGGCCGGCAGGCGCCACGTGGAGCGGTCCACGGTGGCCACCAGCCCCTGCGGGAGGACGCGGGCCAGGTTGGCTGCCAGGCCGCCACCGGTGACGTGGCTGAAGCCGTGCACGGCCTTTTCCTGCGTGACGGGCAGGTAGCGGGTCAAATCAAGGCAGTCGGCGGCGTAGACGCGGGTCGGCTCAAGGAGCTCCTCGCCCAGGGTGCGGCCCAGCTCGGAGACCTGGCGGTCCAGGGCCCAGCCGGCGTGGTTGATGACGCGGCGCACCAGCGAGTAGCCGTTGGAGTGCAGGCCCGAGGACGCCATGCCGATGATGACGTCACCAGCGCGCACGCGCTCGGGGCCCAGCAGCAGATCGGCTTCGACAACGCCTGTGCAGGCGCCGGCGACGTCGTACTCGTCAGGAGCCAGCAGCCCGGGATGCTCGGCGGTTTCGCCGCCCACGAGTGCGGTTCCGGCAACCTTGCAGGCGGCCGCGATGCCGCGGACAATGTCGGCCACGCGCTCCGGGACAACCTTGCCGGTGGCGATGTAGTCGGTCATGAACAGCGGTTCGGCGCCCACCACCACGATGTCATCGACCACCATGCCCACCAGGTCAAAGCCGATGGTGTCGTGGATGTCCATGGCCTGGGCAATGGCAACCTTGGTGCCGACGCCGTCGGTGGAGGTGGCCAGGTACGGCTTTTTGTACGTGAGCAGCTTTGAGACGTCGTACAGTCCGGCGAAGCCGCCAAACCCGCCGATGACGGAGGGCCCATGGGTGGCCTTGACGGCTTCCTTCATGAGTTCGACGGCGCGGTCCCCGGCTTCGGTGTCAACCCCGGCGCTGGCGTAGGTGATCGAAGTGGAGTCCTGGGAGGCGTTGGTCATGGCGTCTCTTTCCTGCGGTTTCTTAGGAGCCGTCAACGGCGGTGCGGTCTTGGTCGGTCAGGATGGTTTCCAGTTCCGCGTCAGGTCCCGGATCGCAGCCGGTGGAGGTGGTGTTGTCGCCGGCCTGGGTACGTTCGAGCAGGTTCTTGCCCAAGCGGTCGCTGGACGGTAGCTCGATCGGGTAGGTGCCCGTAAAGCAGGCGGTGCACAGGCGCTCACGTGGCTGCAGCGTGGCGTTGATCATCCCGTCCTCGGAGATGTACTCCAGGGAATCGGCGCCAATGGACTTGGCGATCTCGTCGACGGCGGCACCGTTGGCGATCAATTCCGCACGGGAGGCGAAGTCGATGCCGTAGAAACATGGCCAGCGCACGGGCGGCGAGGAGATCTTTACGTGGACCTCGGCGGCTCCGGCTTCGCGGAGCATGCGGACCACTGCGCGCTGGGTGTTGCCGCGGACGATTGAATCATCCACGACCACAATGCGCTTGCCGCGGATCACGGACTCCAGGGCGTTGAGCTTGAGCCGGATGCCGAGCTTACGCAGGGATTCGCTGGGCTGGATAAAGGTGCGCCCCACATAGGCGTTCTTGACGAAGCCATGGGCAAACGGGATGCCGGACTGTTCGGCGTAGCCGATGGCCGCCGGGGTGCCGGATTCGGGAACCGGGATGACAAGGTCAGCCTCGGCGTGGTTTTCGCGGGCCAGCTGGCGGCCCATTTCAACGCGGGATTCGTACACGGAACGTCCGGCAATCGTGGCGTCCGGGCGGGCCAGGTACACGTATTCAAAGACGCAGCCGGCCGGGGTGGCCGGGGCGAAGCGCTGGGTGCGCACGCCGTCTTCGTCGATGGCGATGAATTCGCCGGGCTCAATTTCCCGGATGAAGCTGGCGCCCATGGTGGCCAATGCGGCGCCCTCGGAAGCCACCACCCAGCCGTTGTCCAGGCGGCCCAAAACGAGCGGGCGGACGCCGTGCGGGTCACGGGCAGCGTAGAGAGTGTGTTCGTCCATGAAGACGAAGCAGAAGGCTCCGTGCACCTTGGGCAACAAGTCCATGGCGGTTTCTTCGAGGGAACGGCCGTCCTGGCCCTGCAGCAGGGTGGTGACAAGCGCGGTATCGGTCGTGTTGCCCTGCGCCATTTCGCCGGAGGTGGGGACGCCGTATTTGGCAATCACCATCTCATGCAGCTCGGCAGAGTTGGTCAGGTTTCCATTGTGCGCCAGGGCCACGGTTCCGGTGCTTGTGGCACCCAACGTTGGCTGGGCATTGGCCCAGTTGGCTGCACCCGTGGTGGAATACCGGCAATGGCCCACAGCCATGTGCCCGGTCAGGGTGTTCAGCGTTGATTCGTCAAAAACCTGGGAAACGAGTCCCATGTCCTTGTACACGCTGATCCGCTTGCCGTCGCTTGTAGCGATGCCCGCCGATTCCTGGCCACGATGCTGTAGTGAATACAGCCCGTAATAGGTTAGTTTTGCGACCTCTTCACCGGGTGCCCAGATGCCCAGAACGCCACAAGCGTCCTGAGGTCCCTTTTCGCCGGGTAAAAGATCATGGGATAGTTTTCCGTCTCCGCGTGCCACGAAAAAATTATCTCATGTATTGCGTTGGGCCTCTAACCCTGTGTGACGCAGCTTATGCAGGGGCGTCGCCGTCGTCGTCTCCGGGCACTTCTTCAACAACGGCCGTGCGTGCCTTGCGGACGCTTTGGCGGTCGATCACCAAGGCCACGCCGGCGCCCAGCCCGACGCCTGGGAGCACCAGCAGGACGGCGAAGAAACCAAAGATGCTGCTCAGGGCGAACTGCTCAACGCCGGGGGAGTTGTACGCCAAAATGGCGGCAACAATTACGCCCACGAGTGCCCCGGCAATCATGAACGGGACAAATTTTGGCGCGCTGCGAACCTTAAGTTCACGGCGCTGGCCGGGCACCTGTGCGGCAGGTGCGGAAGGGTCAACAGGCTGGGAAGTCATGGTTAAAGGGTACCGCCCCCATGCCTCGCACCCCGATTCGGGGACCGTGGCCGCTACCGTCAGGCCTTAGAGGGGCAGCTCCGCTGACAGATCGGCCCGCAGGCCCGACGCCGCCACCAGGCCGTGTCCGACGGCGTCGGCCCAATCGGTCCGGCCCGTCACCAGCGCAAGCCACGTGCCGGCGTCGCACTCCACCACGTTGGGCGGGGTGCCGCGGGTGTGCCGGGGGCCGGCGATGCACTGGGTGACGCCAAACAGCGGGACCCGCACCTCCACGGAGTTCCCCGGCGCCTTGGCCGCGAGCTCCTCCAGCGTGTAGCGCACTGCCATGGCCGTCACCGGGCGGGGAGCATCGCCGCGCTGCCAGGCAGCCAGCGCGGCCTTGCCTTCGCTGATGTCAATGCGACGGCGGGCTGCCATGGGGGTTCTCCTTGTCGTATCGGTGGTCGAGCTTGTCGAGACCGAAGGTGGTTGCTGGTGATTTCGACAAGCTCAATCACCGAGCCCGCTAGTCCAGCAGTGCGCTGACGGCCGATCCCAGGCGCAGGCTGCCGGCGGGGTGGCCGCCGCCCATGACGGGCGGGACCACCTTGCCCAGCACACCGGCAACCTCGGGAATGTCGAGGGCACCTGAGGCTGCGAGCAGGGTCAGGCCCACCAGGGTGCCGGCGCGGCCGTTGCCGTCGAGCATCTTGACCGCCACGCTGGCGCCCGTGGGGGTGGCCAGGACAAGGACTCCCTCGGCGCCCAGCTTGGCCAGCACGCCCAGGTCCTCCATGACAACCGTGTTGGGGCGCCCGTGACCCTCAACGGCCCACGGGTAGTCGAGCATGGAGGTGGCGATCGTGGCCGCGCGCGCGTTGGCGTGCTTGTCCGACGGTGCCTTGGCCAAGGTACTGAAGGCCCTGGCCAGGCCGGTCAGCGTGACGGCCATGACGGGGGCCCCGCAGCCGTCGACGCCGGTGTGCTGGACGGCCTGGCCGGTGTATTCCTCAATCACCGTCCGAACGGCCCGCTGCATGGGATGGTTGGGTTCCAGGTATCCGGCCGGGTCCCAACCATTCTCGGTGCAGGCCCACAGGAACGCCGCGTGCTTGCCCGAACAGTTCATGGCGATCCGTGACTTGCCGCGCCCGGAGCGGACCAGCCAGGCCCGGGCCTCGGGATCCGAGGGCCAGGCGGCGGGGCAGCCAAGGTGGTCCTCGGTCAGCCCGGCGGCCTTGAGCATGCCGGTGACAATGTCCATGTGTTCAAGGGAGCCTGTGTGGCTGCCGGCGGCGATCGCCACCTGGGCGCCCCTCAGCGGCACTCCCGACTGCATGGCTGCCAAGGCCTGGAACGGCTTCATGCAGGAGCGCGGAAAGATGGGCGAGTTGACGGCACCGAGGGCCGTGACCACCGAGCCGTCGCCGGCGACGACGACGGCGGCGCCCACGTGGCGGGATTCGACAAATCCGCTGCGCTCAAGGACGGCGAGTTCAACGGCGTCGTGCGCCCGGAAGGTCTGGATCATGGTGCCATCCTAGCGATTAAAGTGGGGTTGCCAGACCGGGGGATTCCTTGATGACCAAGGGAACCGTGCCTGCCGGTTTATCGTTGGCTGCCGCCTTGGTCACGGCGTCAAGCTGATCGGGCGCCACAAAGATGGTCACGGTGCCGGTGCGCCCGTCCGGAATGATCTGGTGGATGGCCGCACCAAGTGCCACGGGAAGCCGGGCCTGCCACGCGGAAATGGCTTGCACGGTCGCTTCCAGCTGTGCCGCATTGATGCTGACCAGCAGGGGGACGGCGCCGGCATCGGTGACTGTCTTTTCGGCGTCCTTGGTGGTGACGGCAACGTGGAGCTTATTGCCCTCAATCCAGGCGTCGGAATACGCGGCACCGAGTTTTTCCTTCAGGGAGTCGTTGAGGAGCAGGAGCGCCGTCGACTCGGACTCCTGGGGCTGCGCGCTGGAGGTGCCGGAATTCGTGGCGCCGCCGGTGGAGGAAGCGCAGCCGCTCATGCCCAGGGATCCGCTCATGACGGCCGCGAGTGTCACGGCGGCCAGTTTCCTGCTGTTCATTGTTGCTCCTGCCCTGTGAAATTCGGAGGGAATGGTGCCGACAAAAGGCAGTGGGTCCCATTCCTGATGAACGGGACCCACGCCTATTTAGTTTGCTACTGCCGTGTTTTTACAGCTTACTGCTACTGGTGGGAAGCGCTGCGGCGGCGGAACAACAGGAACGCTGCGCCGCCAAGCAACAGCAAGCCACCGGCTGCACCGAGTGTCAACAGGGAGCCCGAGGCACCCGTGCTGGCCAGGTTGCCGTTGCCGGCAGGCGGCTGCTGTGCGGCGGGGGTGCCGGGGGTGCTAGCCGGCGTCGTCGGGACAATGGCGGCCGGTGTGGTGGGTGCCGGGGTCGGCTTCTGGGTCGCCGGCGGAGCGGGGGCTGCCAGGACCGTGAAGGTTGCCGTGGTTGTCGGGGAGGTCAGGCCTTCGACGGTCTGGGTGACGGCGATGGTGTACTTGCCGCTGGCCAGTTTCTCGCCGAACTTCACGCTCCAGCTGCCGTCGAGGACGACGGCGGCGTGCTTGGCGCCGTTGATGGTGACGTTGACGGTGGCGCCCGGAACATTGGTGCCGGAGACGAGCGACGGGCCCTGGCCGGCCGGGAACTGATGGCCGGGAGCCACCGAGGCGATGGCCGGGGCAGCCGGAATCACCTTGAACGAGCTGATGACCGGCTTGGATTCGTTCCAGTCCCCCAGGGTCTGGACGGCCGCAACCGTGTAGGACCCCAGCGACAGCGCGGGGGAAAGCTTCGCGGTCCACTTGCCGTTGGCCCCGACGACGGCGGTGCTTGCGGTGCCTGCAGCCCTGGTGCCTGCGGCCCTGGCGGCGGCGTTCTTGGTGGAGGCCACGGTCACCCTCACCGTTGCGCCGGGCTTGCCCGTGCCGGAAACGGCAGAGAGGGAACCCGGGATCGACGCATTGGCTGCGAGAGAGGTGATGGCCGGTGCGGCCAGGGTCTGCTTGATGACGTTGACGGTGAACGCCGACGACGTGGAAGTGCTGAAGCCGTTCTTGGCCTGGGCGGTGAACTTGAATTCACCGAACTTGTTTGGTGCCTTCACGGTCCATGTGCCGTTGGAGGAAACCGCGGTTGTGGTCTTGACTGAGCCAATAGTCACACCGACTTCGGTGCCAACGGGCGCGCCTGCAATCTTGCCCGTGATGGTGCTCGAGCGGAACGCGGTGCCGTTGTTGACAGGCGTGGTCAGTGTGGGGGCGTTCAGGAAGATCTTGACCGTATAGCCGGGAGTTGCGGCCAGGGCGGTCTTCAGGTCGGCGAGGTACGACCAGGTGCCTTCACCGGGGGCATCGCCGGCACTGGTGAGGCCCAGTGCGGTGGTACCCGATATAACCGGTCCGCCGGAGTCACCCTCGCCGGTGACCAAAGTGGACGAGCCGAAGCCGCGAACAACGCGCTGATCGAGGAGGCTGCCTGGGTGCACAAGGCTCCCGACGAGGAACACGCCGATCGCGTCAACGTGTCCACAGCTCCACCCCGTGGTGCGACCGGATTTGCAAATCGGTGCGCCCATAACGGCGCTGGACACCCCAGTCACCTTCGGGCCCGATGCGCTGAGGTTGGCCGGCGTCTTCCAGTCCGTGACCATGGCGAGCTGGTTGAGGGCGGGGTTGATCCCGTCAATGACGGACACATCAGTGCCGACGGCCGAAGGAGAGCCTGCGGGTGCGTTGTTCACACCGCCGAATTGCGAGAAGCCAACGGTTCCGAGCGGTGCGCCAAGCGCATTTCCCGGCGTGACGGGCTTACCGGCAGGGTCCTGTGTTGGAACGGTCAACCAGCTGGCTTTCGCGGCGCCGTCGTAGGTGCAATGCCCGGCGGAGATGGCTGCCGCCTGGCCTGCAGCGTTGAAGCCGTTCCAGCCAATGGAACAGACGACACCCTGACCCACGGCGATCAGGTTGGCGTAGCCTTGGCCGTTCACCACGTCATTTGCGAGTGGTTTGGCTGCTCCATCCGCGTGTTCGACCTTTACGTTGCCGTACGCGTCGGCAAATTTTTCAGGGGTTTCAGTGATGGTTTCGGTGAACGACCGGGCCGTTGCGGCGGGGGCGGCTGATGACGCGTCCCCCGTGCGTATGACGAAGTTGCCGTCGCCGGTCTCCATGATGGACCGCAGGTTTCCTACGCCAAACTTGGCGACATACGCGTCGAACAAGGCGTCAGCGCTGGCCGCGTCGGTCTTGGTCGGCGCCGGCGCGGAGGTGGCCGTGGTGACGGCAATCTTTGCTGAGCCGGCTGCGGTTGTTGCAGCCTTGGTGTCGGTGGTCTTGACCTTGATGGTGTCACCGGCAATGGAGACTTCCGCTTCAGGGTCGGCCTTGGATACCTCTGCCTGCACCGCTGCGGCCTTAGCGGCTAGTTCGCCCTGTGCGTTGAATTCAGCAAGTGACATGCCGAGATCGCGCTTGACTGCCGCCGCCAAGCCGCCGGGCAGCTCCGTTCCGGCGGTGGCCGTGGCAGATGCCGTGGCGGTTGCGCCGGGCGCGGCGGTGGCCGTGGCGGATGCGGTGGCGCTGGACGTTGGCGCTGCGGACGGTTCCGCGGTGGTCGCCGAGGCAGCGCCGGCGCCGAAGGTGCCACCGATCAAGACGGCGGCTGCGGCGCAGGCCGCACCTCCGCGCTTAAGAAAAGCGCGCGTGGATGCATGCATGAAGATTTTCCCCCTGGAGGATGGAGCGAGATGAAGGGTGAAACGGGAGCCCCTAAGGCGCATTGCCCTGACTGAACGGAGACTGGGCAATTCCAATCGCGACGCTACCAAGGGGAGCAACCCCGGGCAATTCATTTCCCGACAATTCCCTATGTGACCCGTGCAGATCCTGGAATCACGCGGGAGAACCTGCTCCCGCTTGACGGAATGGGTGGTGATGTGTCCACTTGCTTCGGGCCGCTGGACGCCCTTGCGCCGTGCCCGGCGACCCCCTCCCACTGACCGCCAAGGGGCCTGGTCATGGACACTTTACGGCTCAGCCCGCCAATCAAAGTACCCTTGAAGCGTGAAGGTACTAGTGATTGGCCCCGGCGGCCGCGAACACGCCCTTGTCCGTTCCTTGCTCAGCGACCCGCAGGTGACCGAGGTCCACGCGGCCCCCGGCAATGCCGGCATCGCCGAGATTGTGCCCACGCACGGTGTTGATGCCAGTGATCCGGCCGCCGTAACGGCGCTGGCCGTGAAGCTGGACTCGGACCTGGTGGTGGTGGGCCCGGAGGCGCCACTGGCCGCAGGCGTGGCCGATGCCCTCCGCGAGGCCGGCATTCCGGTCTTTGGTCCCAGCAGGGAAGCAGCCCAGCTGGAGGCGTCAAAGGCCTTCGCCAAGGCCGTCATGGCCGAGGCCCAGGTGCCCACGGCCATGGCCAAGGTGGCCACCAACGCTGCGGAAGCCGCCGACGCCCTTGACGCTTTCGGCGCCCCCTACGTTGTCAAGGACGACGGCTTGGCTGCCGGCAAGGGCGTGGTGGTCACGGACGACCGCGACGAGGCCCTCGCCCACGCGGAGTCCTGTTTCGCCGTTGGCGGCTCCGTGGTCATCGAGGAATTCCTTGACGGCCCCGAGGTTTCCCTGTTCGTGCTGGCCGACGGCCGCACCGTGGTCCCGCTGGCCCCGGCCCAGGACTTCAAGCGCATCTTTGACGGTGATGAAGGCCCCAACACCGGCGGCATGGGCGCCTACTCACCCCTTGAATGGGTTCCGGCCGGCCTGGTCCAGGAAGTCATCGACCGCGTTGCCCAACCGACCATTGACGAAATGGCCCGCCGCGGCACGCCCTTCACCGGCGTGCTCTACTGCGGACTGGCGCTGACCAGCCGCGGAACCCGGGTCATTGAATTCAACGCACGCTTCGGCGACCCCGAGACCCAGGCCGTCCTGGCCCGGCTGAAAACGCCCCTGGGCGGCGTCCTGATGGCGGCCGCCAAGGGCCAACTCGAGGACATCGACGATCTTCGCTGGGCACCGGAGACCGCCGTCGCCGTCGTGCTTGCCAGTGAAAACTACCCGGACACTCCCAAGACCGGGGACCGGATCCGGGGGCTGAAGAAGGCCAACCGGCTCGACGGTGTGCACGTGCTCCACGCCGGCACTGCAACGGACGACGACGGCAACACCGTCAGCGCCGGTGGTCGCGTCCTCGCCGTGGTCGGCCTGGGCGCCGACCTGGTGGATGCCCGCGAACGCGCCTACGCCGGCATGGAACAAATCACCCTGGACGGCGGCCAATACCGCACGGACATCGCCGCCAAGGCTGCCCGTGGCGAAATCATCGTGGCCGGCTCCGCCGCCCAGGCATAAGGACTAGACCATGACTCTTGCAACAACGGCCGCACCGGCACTTCCCGGCTGGGAGCACATCTACTCGGGCAAGGTCCGGGATTTGTATGTCCCGGTCTCGACAGGCTTGACCACCGGGGCCTCGGCCCCGTTCGCCGGGCGCACCGACGTCGTGCTGGTGGTGGCGAGCGATCGGATCAGCGCGTTTGACCACATCCTGGCCAGCGAGATCCCGGACAAGGGCCGGATCCTGACCCAACTGAGCCTGTGGTGGTTTGACCAGCTCAACGTGCCCAACCACGTGGTTGCCGCCACTGTGGAGGCCGGCGTGCCCGCAGAAGTGGCCGGGCGGGCCATGGTGTGCAGGAAGTTGGAGATGTTCCCCATCGAGTGCATCGCCCGCGGCTACCTGACGGGCTCCGGCCTGGCCGAATACCGCCAGTCGCAAACCGTGTGCTCCCTGCCCCTGCCGGCCGGCCTGGTGGACGGCTCACGGCTGGAGCCGGCCATCTTCACGCCGTCGGCCAAAGCCGAGGTGGGCGAGCACGACGAGAACATCACTTTTGAGGCGATGGTGGAGACCGTCGGCGCAGCAGATGCCGCCACGCTGAAGTCGCTGACCCTGGAGATTTACTCGCGCGCCGAGGAGATCGCCCGTGGTCGCGGCATCATCCTGGCCGACACCAAGGTGGAGTTCGGAACTGACCCGGCCACCGGCGTCGTGACCTTGGGAGACGAGGTCCTCACCCCGGATTCCTCACGCTTCTGGGATGCGGAACTGTGGGAGCCCGGCAAGGCGCAGCCCAGTTTTGACAAGCAGTATGTGCGGGATTGGCTTTCCAGCCCGGAAGCCGGTTGGGACAAGGCCTCGGACGCGGCACCGCCCGCCTTGCCTGCCGATGTCATTGATCGCACGCGCGCCCGCTACGTGGAAGCCTACGAGCGGCTCACCGGCGCAAGCTTCAGCTAGCCGAGGCACCGGAAAGCTGACGTGCCGGCCGGCCGACGCGTCAGCTGACCGAAGGCAGTTTGGCGCGGCGCAGGGATTCAATCTCCACGATGCTTTCGAGTGCCAGCGAAATCCTGTCGGAGGCACCCGCCTCGGCGAAGAGGTCCCGGGCGTCCTTGAAGGCCGCGAGGGCGTCGTCCATGCGGCCCTCGGCCTTGAGGACCTTGCCCAGCAGCAACACGGTGTCCCCGGCAATGTGCTTGGCCAGGTGTTCTTGCTGCGAGCGGATTTTCTCCAGGAGTTCCAGGGCTGCTGCCATGTCTCCGTTGAGGTAAAGCCAGCGGGCGCGCAACAAGGAAACCTCCAACGCCTCGGTGGTGGTGGCGCCCACCACCGAGTGGGCCAGCTCGCTGCGTTCAATGGCCTGCAGTGTTGCCGGTTCCACCACACCTGCCGCCAAGCGCACCCAGGCCGTGGCCTTGTTGAACTGCGCCCAGCGCGAGAGGTCATGCGTGGGGGAGAGCAGCCGGCCGGCCTTGGCGTGGTGGCTCAGTCCCGTGCTGATGTCCTGCCGGATAAAGGCAACGTTGCCGATGACCCAGTGGATTTCGCCGGCCATTTGGCTGGGCGTGGTCTCGTTGACGGCGTCGGCCAGGATCAGGCAGTGCTCCCAGGCATCATCGAGGCGGCCGGACTCGGTCAGCGCCCCAATGAGCGTCTGCATGGCCGTCAGATAAGCCGAGTATTCTTCTTCGCTGTCCCCGGAGCCAATCTCCACCGCCATCCGGGCCTGTTCCAGGGCTTCGGGCAGCCGGCCAAGGCCCAGCAGCACGGCCGCCATGATTTGGCGCGTGCGCTGGGTCAGGGCGTCGCTGTCCACGGTCAGTGCGTGGGACAGCAGACCCTCAACCACCGCAAGCGCCTCGGTGTGTTCGTCGCTGCGCATCAGGGCGTTGGCTTGCAGGTACGTCATGTTCCACCACGTGACGACGTCGTGGCTGGCGGCGGCCTTGAGGGCTGCCGTCTTTGAACTTTGCGCTGCGCCGACATAGTCGCGCGTGTCCCAGCACTGCCGTGCGTAGAGGGATGAAAGCAGGTACTCGCTTTCCTCGGTGGAGACCGGCTGCGCCCACTCCTCAATGGAGTGCGGGGCCAACTGCAACTGCCGCGAGAGTTGCTTGATAATTTCCACTGTGGGCTCGCGCCGGCCGTTTTCGAGCAGGGAGATATAGCTTGCCGAATACAGTGCACCGCCCAGCTCAGCCTGGGTCAGGCTGCGCGCCAAGCGTTCCTGCCGAAGTCGATCCCCAAAACTGCTGCCCACTGTGCTGCTCCTCTTGCATGCGCCATTAAAAAGCAAATCTTAAGCTCAACTCTAAGCTCCGTGACTCCGTTGTGAAAACTATCTAACAAATGTTGTCAAACAACTGGAGTGTAGTAAAGCACTTCGCAATGTCGGCGCGACTGAAGGATGCTGTGAAAATGGCATGAAAGACGGGCCGGGAACGCCATTTGGGGCATGTCCGCCGTCCAGTGCTACATCGCCACGCCGCCGCACAGCGTGAGCTTGTACAGCGCGGCATGGCCGTCCTTGGCCACTAAGGTGAAACCCTCCGAACCTGGCGCCAGGGTCACGCCCGGGTAGAGCGACATCGGGTTGTTGAACGCCGGAATGTAGTCGGTGCCAAAATCCAGCAGGTAGGTGACGCCCAGGCGCTTGGCCGCGGCACACACTTCCTGGTCGCTGCCCACCCGGTTGAGCCAAAACCGCAGCGTGTAGAGATCGGCCGACAGATCGCCCTGGGAGCTGTAGGGAAACAGCATGTGCCGCCCCGCCAACGCCATGGCAAGTGCCGAACCGTTGTAAGGGTTGTTGGCAATGACGTCCTGCGGGGTTGTGTACTGGTCCAGCTGGTGGATCAGGGCTAGCTCGCTCGCATCGACCTGGGCAAGCCCGTTGGGTTGGGCCGGCACGTTGTACATGGTGCCCACGGCGTTGGACATTTGCCAGAAGCCGGGGTTGGAAAAAGCGAGGACGACGCCGAGACCGGCCGCCGCCGTCGTCCTGCCGCGGCGGGTGGAGGCAAAGGCGAGACGGGCGGGGAACCGTGCCACGAGCCACTGGATGGCCCAATCCAGGCCAATGGCCGCCAGTGGAACGGCCACCAGCGGCATCAGTGCCGCGATCCTCTCGGGGTTGTCCCACCAGGGCGCCATGAGCGCGTTGGCGGCGGCCAGGTTGGTGCCGGCGGCCAGGGGGTAGGTGAAGGTGACCAGGACCAGGGTGGACAGCAGCCACCACAGCTTGTGGGTCCTGACGGCGGAGCGCACACCCACTATGACCAGCAGGGTGAGGGCAATCGCGGGGAACCAAATGGGGTCCGGGGCGTGGGTGAAATTGCGCAGCACGGCCAGCGGGAAGAACAGGAATGCGGGGCTGGTGTAGTTGAACAAGCTGCGGATTTGCGGGAGCAGCAGCAAGGCCGCCGCGGCTGCGCCAACGATCAACACCAGCAGGCCCGTCCTGCCGAAGCCGCGGCGCCGGCCGTGCCCAAAGCCCGTGCGCAACCAGGCGAAGACCAGGAACACCAGCAACGGCGTGAGCACCAGCAGGATGCTGAAAACGCCATTGGGTTGTGCCGTCACGGCCCCGGGCAGGTACAGCACAATCAGTGCCAGTGCCATGGCCGGTTCCACGGAGGTGTGTCGCGACGGGCGGATGATCAGCAGCACCAGGGCGATGCCCACCGGAACCATGGCGTTGGAGAGGGCGTTGGGATAGGCCGAGCCGTACTGCAACAACAGGTATGGGAAAGCAGGGAACGCGGCGGCCAGCGCGCCGGCGGCCAGCAGCACCGTGCGGTTGCCGCCCACCAGGACCCGGGTCAGGTACACGCAGCCCAGCGGCCACACCACCCCGGCCACCGCCAGCCACATGATGTTGGTGGCCGCCGGGATGCTGATCCCGGTCAGGACCACCAGCAGGCTCGCCAGGCCGTGCCACGCGGCAGGATAAAACGCCGCCTTCGCCGTGGGCAGGATGAACCCGGAGATGGCAAAGGACGACGCGTTGGATGTTTGTACTGCGTATTGCGTCGCATTCAGGTGGAAAACGGAATCGTAGCCCTGCGTGAATTGTTCGGGGTTTGAGGCCACGATCACCAGGAACGCCGTGGTGATGGCCAATCCCGTCAGGACGCCAACGATCCCGGGCAACAGGGTGCCCCTGTCGCGGGCCGGGTCCTGGATGGAGGTCCGCAATGCGGGGATGTAGCGGCGGGCCAGATACGCCGCGGCCGTGGTGATGGCGGTGCCCAGCAGCACCACGGGCCAGTCCCAGCCAAGGTGGATCATGGGCGCCACAATGGCACTGGCGCCGATCACGGACACCGAAATGGACGGGGCAAGGCAAAGCGCGGTGAGCCCGCGCAGCCGCAATGCGGACACGACGGCCGCGCCGGGCACGCCAAGCAGGAGCAGGGCCACGAGGAAGGCGGGCAGGGCCTCAAACCATGAAGTCACGCACGTGTCCTGAAACCGGGGACACGTGAATTGTTGTTGTTGTTGCTCTGATGGGTGCGCAGGCTAGATCTTCTTTACAACACTGGACTTGAGCTTCATGGGCCCAAATCCGTCCACTTTGGCGTCAATGTCGTGCCCGTTGACGGGTGTGATGAGGCGGATGTTGCGCACCTTCGTGCCAATTTTGAGGTCCTGCGGGCTGCCCTTGACCTTCATCGTCTTGGCAATGCTGACGGTGTCCCCGTTGGAGAGGACGTTCCCCACGGCGTCTTTGACCACGGCGTCCTCGGCAGTCGTGCCTTCGGTTTCCGCGGTGTCCTGGCCGGGAGCCCATTCGTGCGCGCATTCCGGGCAGACCAATAGATCGCCCATCCCATACGTGTATTCGCTGGCGCATTCTGGGCACGGCGGAAGTGTCTGGCTCATG